>JAIRZA010000073.1 GCA_031267475.1 Spirochaetaceae bacterium
GCAAAGCTTGTCCAGCAACCTATGAAAACCGCAGTTTTGTCGTCATCATGACGCGCCCATAGGGCGAAAAACTGCAAGAGCCTGTTACAAAATAACCGATTTTGGAACAGGCTCAGTAGAATTAACGCCCGCTTAAAAAGCTTGCTGGATAGGCCAAGCAAGTTATTGAAACAGGTCGAGTGAATGATCGCGAAGTGTTGAAAAATACGCTTTCAAATTTTTAATGGAGAGGATGTTTATGGACATAAACCCTATGGATTTGATGAAGAGCGCCCAGAGGTTGCAAGACAAAATGGAAGACATCAAGAATAAGATAGGCGAAGTTGTTGTTACCGGCACGGCTGGCGGAGGAATGGTCGAGATTGACATGAACGGAAAACAGGAAATGACGGCCGTTCGCATAGAAGCCGAGGTTGCGGGTGATGTAGAAATGCTGCAAGATCTTGTTCTTGCCGCGTACAATTCCGCCATTGAGAAGGTGCGCGAAGCGGTAAAAAACGAAATGGGCGCTTTTTCAAATATGTTTGGCGGTGTCATACCGGAAAACTTTTTTTCCAATCTAAAATTGTAGCGCGTTGTCGAACCGCGTATGAATGCTATTGACAATTTAGTCGCGTTGTTGTCGCGCTTGCCCGGTATTGGGAAAAAAAGCGCCCAACGGCTTGCGTACCACATACTGGAAGCGCCGCGTTCTTACGCAAGCACCCTTGCCGCCTCTCTTGCAAACCTGCATGAAGCTATCAAGCGCTGTTCTGTCTGCGGCAGCTTTACGGAAACCGATCCTTGCGCGGTATGCTCTGATGAAACGCGGGACACGTCGTTGCTATGTGTTGTGGAACGGTCTTCCGATGTGCGCGTTATAGAAGAATCTCGCGAGTACAAAGGGCGTTTTCATGTGTTAGGCGGGCTGATCGCCCCGCTCAACGGCGTGGGCCCGGACGATCTTTCGATAAATTCGCTGCTTGCGCGTCTGAATTCCGAAGGTGTACACGAAGTGATACTTGCTCTGAATCCTACAGTGGAGGGGGACACAACCGCTCTTTATCTGCAAAAATTATTGAAAGAGACTCCGCTGACTATCACGCGCCTTGCGTCCGGCCTGCCTGTGGGCGGCGACCTTGAATACGCCGATCGTCTTACGCTTGCCCGCAGTCTGCGCGGGCGTATAGCAATGTAATGTTGTAATACGCCGCCGCGTGAAGCGGCCGACGGGAGTCGAACCCGCGTCACAAGCTTGGGAAGCTTGGATAATACCGTTATATGACAGCCGCTTTGTTTATGTAGTTTATTTCACATTATGATTCAGTGTCAACACAAGGGCGTGGAGCTTTTCGTTTGATTTAATGTTGGGCAATTGACTGCTTGCACAGTATTCTATTTTTTTGTACTTTTACTTATGTTTACAATTCTATCGCTACACTGGGGCGCTTATGCTGGTTGAAGAAGTAAAGCGTTGCGTGGAAAAATATTATCCCAAAGGCATAGAAATTCGCCGCCGGATACATCAATATCCTGAACTTTCAGAACAAGAAGTAGAAACGGCGGGACTGGCGGCGGCGGTTTTGCGCGAGCTCGGCATTGAAACCAGATGCGGCATAGCCGGAAACGGCGTTCTTGGTATCATACACGGCGCAAAACCGGGTAAAACGGTTCTTTTACGGGCGGATATGGACGCGCTGGCAATAGACGAGGCGGCGGATGTACCGTTCAAATCAAAAAAGCCGGGCGTAATGCACGCCTGCGGTCATGACGGGCACACAGCCGGACTCCTTATGGCCGCCATGGCGCTTAACGAGTTAAAAGATAGATTTTCCGGGACGGTAAAGCTACTGTTTCAACCGGCGGAAGAAACAGTAGGCGGCGCGGAACGCATGATTGCCGCCGGAGTTTTGGAAAATCCGCGTGTAGACGCGGCTTTCGGCTGCCATTTATGGGGGCCGGCGGAAGAAGGGACGGTGCTTGTAAAATCCGGACCGCTAATGGCTTCCCCCGATGAATTCGCTGTTACGCTTTCCGGCGCGGGAGGGCACGGCGCTATGCCCCACTTAACAGCGGATCCGGCGCTTATGACGGCGCAGGCCATCGTTCAGTTTCAATCCATCATAAGCCGGCGTAAAGATCCGCTGGAGCCGGCGGTGCTTTCGGTCTGCATGGTGCATGGCGGCAGCGCGTTCAATGTTATCCCTGAATCTATGGAAATGAGGGGAACAATCAGAACTTTCAGCAAGGAATTACGCGATTTCATCCCGCAAGAAATGGAAAAAACGCTAAAAGCCATTACGCTGACTTCCGGTGGGACATATAAGTTTGAGTTGAAAAAACTTTTTCCACCACTCGTCAACGATGCCGCCGCCGCGGACTTTGCGCGTAAGTCCGCGGAAAAACTGTTTGGAAAAGAACGTGTAAAAGAAGCCGTCCCCAGTATGGGCGGGGACGACTTCGCCTATTTTTCCGAAAAAATACCGTCATGCTATTTTTTTGTTGGTATAGCGCCCAAAGGGTCTAAAGTTATTCATCACAGTCCGTATTTTAAGTGGGACGAAAAGGCCTTGCAGGTTAGCGCCGCCTGCCTGTGCCAAACGGCGCTTGATTATTTGAGCGTTTGACAGCGCGTTAAATTAACGCGCTAAATTACCTTGTTAAATTTAACACGTTGATTTAACAAGGCAGACTTGAGGAGGAGTATGATAGCCATTAAAGACCTTTGTAAATCGTTTGGCGCTTTTGAGGTACTAAAAAACATTAATCTTCATGTAGCCGAGGGCGAGAAACTTACAATAATCGGGCCGTCCGGTTCTGGAAAAAGCACTCTTATCCGGTGCGTAAACGGACTCGAATCGCCCACAGAAGGCTCCGTGATTATCAATGGCGAGCAGCTTAATAGCAACAGCCGCACATATATCGTCAGAAAATACTGCGCGATGGTTTTTCAGCAGTTTAACCTTTATCCGCACATGACGGTTCTGCAAAACATAACTCTTGCCCCAATCAAACTGCAAAAAAAGAGCAAGCGCGAAGCTGTGGAAATTGCTTACGAGTATCTTGATTTAGTTGGACTGCGCGATAAGGCGCAAGCCTATCCCGCGACACTTTCCGGCGGACAGCAGCAGCGTATCGCCATAGCGCGCGCGCTTGCCACCCGCCAGAAAATACTGTTGTTTGATGAGCCGACTTCGGCGCTTGATCCTGAAATGGTGCAAGAGGTGCTTGACGTTATGATTCGTTTATCGCAGCAAGATTCGATAACGATGGTGGTTGTAACACACGAAATGGGTTTTGCGCGGCAAGTTGCGGACAGGGTAATTTTTCTTGATAATGGTGTTATAGTAGAAGAAGCCGCTCCTGAGGAATTTTTTGAACATCCCAAAAATGAGCGTACAGTAACTTTTTTAAGCAAAATACTCCGTTAATCCCTGTTTAATTTGTGCATTTTGCTTTTTCAAGCGGTTGTTGTTTAAAACTTTAGTTTTCAAACAACTATATTTTACAGACCTGTTAAAAAATATTATTAGACAGGCTAAAGTTCAAGGAGAAAAAAATGAAGATGTCAAAAATGGTTTTTGCGCTATGCGCTTCGGTTGCCGTGTTCAGCGCGGCAGGCTGCTCAAAACAGCAGGCGAATGGTTTGAGCGTAGAAGAAATCAAAAAATCAGGTGTGCTGAAAGTCGGCGTTAAGTCCGATGTCCCCGGGTTTGGCTTTTTCAATACGTCTACTAATGGATACGAAGGGTTTGAGATTGAGCTTGCTAAATTATTCGCCAGTGAAATACTAGGCGGCGCGGGAGCGGCTAATTTTGAGTCTGTAACGGCAAGGACACGCGGACCGCTGCTGGATAACGGCGAGCTTGATATGGTCATCGCTACGTTCACTATAACAGATGAACGAAAACTTACTTATAATTTTTCCACGCCGTACTATATAGACGCGGTTGGGATGCTCGTGAAAAGATCTTCCGGCATAAATTCGCTTGCCGATCTTAACGGCTTGACGATAGGCGTCGCGCAGTCGTCTACAAGCAAAGAAGCTATCTCCACCGCGGCGGCGGCTTTGGGTATAACGCTGAATTTCGCCGAATTTTCAACATATCCAGAAATAAAAGCCGCGCTGGATTCAGGCCGTGTTGATGTGTTCGCCGTAGATAAATCTATACTAAAAGGCTATCTTGACGCCGATACGATCATACTTCCCGATGAATTTTCGCCGCAGCCCTATGGCGTTACAACAAAACTTTCAAATAAAGAGCTGGCGGATTATGTTGACGGGTTGGTAAAAAAGTGGCTGGAAGACGGCACAATAGCCGCTTTAATTACGAAGTTCAATTTATAAACGGCAACTATGGGCGGACCTTTCGCGCTTGATCGCTGGCTGTTATTATTCTCGGACTTTAGCGTATTTGCTCAAGGTTTCGGGATAACGCTGCTGGTATCCCTGTTTGCTCTGTTGCTGGCCTTATTTTCAGGCGTGATTTTTGGATTATTTTCTATGACCGCTTTTGGGCTGCCAAAAGCGGTCAGCCGCGTGTACGTTGAATTTTTTCAGAACACGCCGCTTGTAATTCAAATATTTTTTTTATACAACGCGCTGCCATACACCGGTATCAAATTAGATCTGATAACCATAGGCGTTGTGGGAGTCGGCTTATATCACGGCGCGTATGTTGCTGAAGTTGTCCGCGCCGGTATTCTTTCAATTCCAAAAGGACAGTTGGAAGCCGCAAATTCACAAGGGTTTTCGTACATACAGTCAATGGCGTACATCATACTGCCTCAGACAACTGTAATCATACTCCCGCCGCTTGCAAACCAAGCGGTGAATTTAATCAAGAACACTTCGGTACTGGCGCTAGTCGCCGGAGGCGATTTGATGTACCGCGCCGACTCGTGGGCGTCGAACGGAAGTTTGAGTTACGGCCCCGCTTATATAGTTACCGGCGCGTTATATTTTATCCTATGCTTTCCGCTTACACGCTGGGCGCGGCGCTTTGAAGAACGCTTAAAGACACGCGAACATCTAATTGTTCCGAAAGAAGCCGCCGAGGAAGGGGCGGGCGAATGAGCTTTCAAATTTTTGCGGATATTTTTACCGCGGATAATTTACGCTTTTTGATGGCGGGTTTAGGCAACACCCTGCTTATTTCGGTTGTTACCGTTATAATAAGCATTGTTTTTGGCACAGTTCTTGCGGTTTGCAGAAATTACGGACGCGGTCTTGTCCGCTCCGCCGTTTCGGTATACATAGAAATTTTCCGCAATACGCCGCTATTATTGTGGATACTAATTTGTATATTCATGCTGCATTTTGGCACATCCACAAGCCGCGGAGCGCTGGCGCTTACGCTGTACACTTCGTCCGTAATCGCGGAAATAATGCGCGGCGGATTAAATTCTATCGCCAAAGGGCAATTCGAGGCGGCGCGCTCACAGGGTTTTAACTTTTTGCAGACCCTGTATTATATCATAATACCACAGTGCTTTAGGCGCGTTATTCCCTCGCTTATGGGGCAAATAATCACCACAATAAAAGACACTTCGTTTTTGGCGCAGTTCGCTATAGCGGAATTCTTTTTTAACGCAAAAGTCTTAATGAGCGGACTCCCGCAAACAACACACGTTACAAGCGCCCACATATTTACCATTTTTGTATTTGTCGCGCTCGTTTATTTTGTAATCAATTTTTCACTTTCCTGCATAGTCCGAAGACTGGGGCGGCGCTATAGGTAAAAAACGCGGATAGGCGGATAGATAGATTAAAGCGCCGCGGTCAGACCGCGCAAAAATTTGATACGGCGGCAATAAACAAAAGGCATATAAGCTCGCCGCTTTCTATCGCGGCTCCAAGCGCGTCTCCAGAATAACCGCCGAGCGCCTTGCTATAAACGCGGGCGTAAAAAGCGGCGGAAAGAACACCCGCAAGCAGCGGGACGGCGAAATAACATAAGGCGATGATAAAAAAACCGCCGCCGTTGGACGGCGCGCCGTCCAACGGCGAAAACGGCGGCGTTCCCGCAAAAACTAAAGTCGCCGCAAGCCAAACGCCTAAACACACCAACAGCGCGACAGTCGCGCCCGCAAACGCGAATGAAGCGCGAGATTTAGCCGCAAGAGCCCCAAGCCCAGTTGGTTTTGCCGGAGATGTCATACAAGGAATAAGCGCCGCGCCAAGCCTGCCGCTCACGGGATATACAAAAATAAGCAGACGCTCCGGCGGAACATCAAAAAACACACTATTTACACCTTTCAAAAGCCCATAAAGCAGCAAAAGTTTAAGAATAAACGCGGAAATTCCCGCAAAAAGCCCATAAACCCCGATTCTGGAATCTTTGAGTATGTCAAAACGCTTTTCACGGCTCACCGCGCCAAGAAAAGCATCGGCGGTATCCGACAAACCATCCAGATGAAACAGATTAAAGCTCAAATATTGGACAACCAAGGCAGCGGCGACAGAAAAACCGCCTAGTCCGGTAAGGCGCATCGCCAAAAAGCAGCTTATCAAGGTCAAAAAAGCAGGAAATATCCCCGTTACCGGCAGATAAAAATCAATGCGGCTGACATCGAATTTGAAACGTCTTCTAACAGGAATACGCGAAACAAGACTCAGAACAGAAAAAAAACGGTCAAACATCATTAGCATCCAGTAATTGACGCAAGCAAAGCATACTGTTTTGAACATCGCGCCACGAAAAAAGCTCAAAATTAACTATGCCGGAAAAATTCCGCAAAAAAGGCGCAAGCTCAAAAAGCCATGAATCTTCCATTCGCAGCGGCTTATGCCCGCCATTTACGCCGCTATTGTCGCCGCCGTCCTCCGCGCCAAGTCCGTTCAAATGTACCTCGCGTATCCTGTCCCCGTAACGCCGCGCAAAACCGGACGGGGTTTTTCCTTCAATAAGCAGATGCGCGGTATCCATGCACACCGGCGCGTCTTCGTCGATACAATCCAAAACAGCCTCAAGCCGTCCGGCGCTTGTGTTTTCAAGCAAAAAGCGGCGCTTGCCGTAACGCGCCCTCCATTTTTCAAGATAACGCGCCTGCGCCTGCGCGTCCGCTGTGTCCGCCGCCGGATGAACTATAAAATGTTTCACCAGCGGAGAGAGCAATTCAACAAGTTCTTCATGTTCCTCGCTTAAATTGTCTGGAAGATGCGCTGTAAAAACAAAGCGCCCCGAAAAATCACGAATCGCGGGCAACTCCCGCAGAAAATCAGAACGTATATCATCATCATACAGAAAAAAAAGGAGCTCGACACAGCCAATCGAGTCTTTCCCGCTTAGGAATTGTATATTCTCAAGATACGTTCCCGGAATGACCCAAGAAGGTGTCGCCGGCAAAAAAGAGCTTTTAATTTTTACCCGCCCCGCAATCAAAACATAAGCTCATTTTGATTCGCTTGTTTCTTGATACAGCTTTAGATAATCAAATTCAAACGGCTTTATCCAAGGCGATTTAAGATACCGCCCGCCAGCCTCGCTCAAATGAACATCGCAATATTTACGTTGTTCCTCGCAGTTTTCTAAATTGTTAGTAACTATTTTGCGGTACATGGACAACAAAAACGACCACTCGCTATACCGGATATATTCTGATATAGCGGGAAGTTTTTCCAAAAGCCACGCGGTGCGCTCGCGGTACGTTATGAAGTATTCCTCAAGCTGCGCGGGCGCAAGTTTTTTATCGTTATCAGTAAAACCTGAATTATTGCCGTCATGCCGGTTAAAACAATACTTAGGGATTCCGTGTCCGGCAATCTTATTTGCAAAAGCGAATAATTTGTATGTTGTGGAAATATCATCATACCTGCGGTCTTCCCTAAAACGCTCTCGCTCGAACAACTTTTTTTTGAACAGCTTCGTCGGCGTTGCCAGATTGAGCAGTCTTCGCTCCAACAGTTCGATAACAGCGTCTTCCGGTGTCAACACCAAAAGCTCGTCAAACAAAAATTGAGGCTGGACGGCGACCCCCGCCGCCTCTTTATCGGACCCGCAGAATGAAATATCCGCCCCGTGCGCTTCCGCAAGTTTATATAAAAACGAAAGCATATCAGGATAGGCGTAATCGTCATCATCAATAAACGCGATATATTCCCCCCGCGCCGCGTCAAGCCCCGCGTTCCGTCCGGCGCCGATAGAGCTATCTTCGCGCCTTATAAAACGTATCGCGTCATTATCAAGCATATCCGCGCAGACGCGATCCACGTTGTCCTTAGAGCCGTTATCAATCAGTATCAATTCAAAACCGGAAAAATCCTGCCCAAGAATCGAAGCAACGGAGCGCCGTATAAACTGCGGACGATTATATGTTAAAATGATAACACTTATTTTGGGTAAATCTGCCGCCATGCCCATAATCTAACACGCTTACGCCGGAATTACCAGCCGCGTACATGGTGCGGCTTCTCTATCTTGACCGTATCTCCCAGAATATCAAATTCCGCGCCGATAGTGTCGGGGAGGCTATGTTCCTTGTCAAACGGATTTTTGCCGGTTCACCCGCTCTGCCTTTGCCGCCGCGCCTTGGGATGTATCACGCCGTCCGGGTCTGTCCAGCAGTCCTGTCTTCCTCAAAGCCGCCGTCATAGGGCGGGATTGGCTCAAGCGGGAAGGCGGGGTTGTTGGAAGGAACTATTCCATCACTATATTCAATTCCCGTCCGAATGCGCGAGCGATTTTTTCCAGAGTCTTAATAGTAGGATTGGACTTCCGGGGATTTTCAAGGCGTTGATATGCCTGATAGGAGATCCCCAGTTTCCGGGCTATATCGGTTTGGCTCTGTTCACCCCGGAGTTCCCGGAGCCGAAGGGATAGGGCGATGTGATTTGCTAAATGGATAGGATAACCCTCTTTGTAGACAGGCTGTGGAATAGGCAATCCGCGCGAAATATCGGATTCCATGCAGCCTTCAAGGGCTTCCTGCGCCATTGCCAACGCCTCCTCATGAGAAAAACCACAAGTAACGATATTGGGCATATCGGGAAACCGGGCTATATATTCACTCCCTTCTTTTTCAATCGTGCAATGATAAAACATGATACCCCCTACTCAATTCCTGCTTCTTTAAAGATTCTTTTTGCTAAGTTTCCTATGTCTTTGTTTCCATGAAAAAGAACAGAGACAGAACGGCGTCCAGTTTTGACAAACACATGATGTGAGCCGGTAATCCTATCCAGCGACCAACCGTTTTCTTTTAGCTTACCCATAATCTGCTGTGCAGTCATAATTTAATATACAATATATATCTTGTATTGTCAAGCGGATTTTTGCCGGTTCACCCGCTGAGTCCTCACAACAACGGCCAGCAATTCAAAGTATCAAAAATTCATGCTAAGATGAGGCATGGGACGGAAAGTATTTAGGGGACTCATAGACAGTTTTAACCGTGTGTGCGGACAGATGCCGGATACCAGGCGGCCCG
>JAIRZA010000078.1 GCA_031267475.1 Spirochaetaceae bacterium
GTGGAAAAGAGGATGGACGCTATAAAGCTTGATTTAACCGGATGTCAAAGGCGCGGCGATTCATTTATACGGTGTTTTTTAGCGACTGACTGTGTTAATTTATACAATGGCAGGTTGTATGTTTGCTTTATACCGGTAAATATAGATTCTTTTAATAAATATTTTGATGTTGATGTGTCGTTGACTGATAGTGATTCTATTGATATATATAAAGTGGATGATATAAATGAGGTATTTGACTTTCTTAGAAAGCCTATACCTTTTTGCCGTTATTGTGATTGGAAAAACACTAAAACAAATTTAGCGTGGCGAAGTTCAAAAAAAGAAATCACCGAGTGGACATAGGCGGCGCAATGTTTCTTGCTCTGCTTGTTGCAAAATGGGTTTGTCATGTCTATTGATAATTGCCCATTGCATTACAGGCGGTTTCCTGTTATGTTTTCCGCATGATGTATACTAACTGCGCCGCGCCGCGCCGCGCCGCAATTCTGGTTTCGGGCGGCGGCACAAATTTGCAGGCAATAATTGACGCAAAGGGACGCGGCGAATTACCTCACGCTGATATAGCTCTTGTTGTTTCATCAGACAAAAGCGCGTTTGCTTTGGAACGCGCAAAAAACGCTGGTATTGCTTGTTCTGTATTGGACGAGGCGGATTATATGTACGGCGCTGTTTTTAACGGTATTCAGTATGACAGCGACTTAGTTTATGTGCTGAAAAAAAATGAAATAGATGTTGTCGTTCTTGCCGGATTTCTTGTAATTATCGGCGGCGCTGTTTTAAGCGCGTATAAAAACCGCATTATCAATGTACATCCGAGTCTTATACCGTCATTCTGCGGTGAAGGGTTTTATGGGTTGGCGGTGCATGACGCGGCGTTAAAGCGCGGTGTTAAGATCACAGGCGCAACGGTTCATCTTGTAAATGAAATTATCGATGGCGGGAAAATTATTATGCAGAAGGCTGTTGATGTTGGCGCTGACGATACGCCTGAAACTTTGCAACGGCGTGTTATGGAGCAGGCTGAGTGGGTTATTCTGCCAAAGGCGCTGGAAATATTATGCGCGGAGTTTGGGATGTGGTGATTTATTCATATTATGTTATGGCGCGGATTTTTTTTTAATGGGCGATAGTTCCAGAATTTTTGATTCGAGTTCGGCAAACTGCATGGAGATTCGCGCGTCTATGTCTCCAAAATCTGTTTCAACATAACATCCACCCGCGTCTATTGACGTATCTTCGTGTAGTTCTATAGTGCCGGAATTTTCAATTAGTTTGATAAATTCATCTATATTTCCAGTCGCGGTTTCAAGGTCTGCCATATTGACTTTAACGATAACTTTCCCTTTCGCTTTTATTTTTCCAAGCGCGCCTTTGATGTTTTCTATGACAACTTCCCGCTGGCTTTCTGATACAATTTTAACAACTTTGCGGGATACGAGCAACGCAAGATCAATTATCTCTTGTTCAGCCTGTTCAATGACCGCTAGTCGCTTATCCTGAATACGCTCCACTATCAGTTGCGCGCGCGATATGAGGCGCTTTACTTCAGCCGCGCCGGATTCATATCCGTCAGCGTGTCCTTGTTCAAAACCTTTCGCGGCGGCGGTTTGAGAAATTTCTTCCTGCTTTCCGGCCGCGTTTTCTTCAATTTGCCGCGCTTTTTCCTGCGCGGTGCTTACGATGTTTTTTGCTTCTTTTTCCGCCGCCGTCTTGCGCGTTTCTAGCTCGGATTGTAGTTTTCCATTTTCTTCCTGCGCTGTTTTTTTAGCGGCTGTAACGATTATTTCCGCTTCGGACTGCGCTGAATTTATTAAGGCTGATTTTTCGGCGGTCCATTGCGCTTTGAACGCTTCCGCCTCGCGCCGCAAATCGTCTGCGGTGGGTCCGTCAAAGATAGGCAGGATTTCATCAATTTCTTCTAATTCAGGGGTTTCATCTTTAGCAACATTGCTGCCAAAAGGGGCATCAAGAGAAATTTGCGTGCCGATCTGTACCAATTCTCCTGGTCTAAAAACGGCCTTAGCCATGCTTCTCCTTCCGGTAGTCCTTGCTAAATCCTAACAAAATGAGGCTGACACGATTTGAACGTGCGACCTTCAGATCCGCAATCTGATGCTCTATCCAGCTGAGCTACAACCTCATTTCCGGAGCAGGGGGGATTCGAACCCCCGGCGCCCTTTAGGGGCGCAACTCCTTAGCAGGGAGCCCGATTCGACCGCTCTCGCACCGCTCCAAAGAGTTCTTAAACATACTAACACATATCGTTTTTTTATGATAGAGCTGTTAGTTAAAGCTATTAACTAAAAATGTCAGCTTTAGCCGGCGATAAATTTTAGTTTGATAAGCTGCGCTAACAGTGGATACAATCCACAATCGCCGGCCGGGTTCCCGAACAAGTTCAACAACCCGGAGCAGGGGGGATTCGAACCCCCGGAACCTTGCGGCTCAGCGGTTTTCAAGACCGCCTCCTTCGACCACTCGGACACCGCTCCAATGAATCAAACCATAGCAGATACCTGCCAAAAGGTCAACACTGCTGGCACATACTACAGCGCGGGACGCAAACTCACCATGTCGTCGTTGTATGTTATGGGAATGATAGCGCGAAACGCATAGAAACCCGATGGCGGGCGCTGTGCGGGGCAAAAATGCGCCATAAGCACTTAAAAAGCAACCAACGATAAAACTCTGGCGCGTACGCGCTATGAATAAACACTCCAGCCGGTGAAAATAGTTTTGACACTATCTATCATTCCCGATAATCGTCCTTATTACCATACCGGCCTGTTTTCCAATATTCGGTCATACTCTTTTTTTGACACGACCGTATCCCAGCCGCCGACTTTTTCGCCCTCGCGCTTGTCGATGCCGGTGTAACAAAGACTCGCGTCTTAGTACCGTTTGAAATTATAAACCGCGCCGTTCATGTGAGCGGAATTAAACACGCCAAGACTTACCAGCAGGTCAAAGTCACTCACTTTTAGGCCGGTTACCTTTCGGAATAGATCAGGCTCAATCTTGGTGATGATATCGGTCAAAGACACCTCCCTAAAATCGGTAAGATACATGAAAACGGGAATGCGTGTTGCGAATTTTATCAGTTTTTCCTGTATTTCTTTTCGCTTACTTTTGAATTCTTTCTCCGCTTCGGATAGCTCTTTTTTGTCTTCTACGGAAGGCTCTCGCTCGTTTGCCTCCTTTTTCGCTTTTTTGACGAGGCCGGATTTGTTGATGATGGTCTCAATATCCTGATTGAGGTTTCGAAAGCCCTCAATTGACATGAGGGCTTCCATTGCCTGTTTGTTGTTCATTAGTCGGGCGAGCGTCTCATTATCCACATTCACCAGCAGGGCGCTTTCCTAACGTTTGGCAAGCATCGTGGCGGCGGTTCCCGTCATGGCCATTTCGAGAATTGCGGCGGCATCCATTTGCCGCATAGCAAAGCCGTCATAGGAAAGAATCGGGAGGAATTTGATAAACGCTTCCACCTTCTTTTCGGGGTTTTGCTCTTCAATATTCAACTGACAGGCATAATCGGCTATCTGCCGCAATGCCCGGTCCGGCGCAAAATCGAAAACATAGCACTCGTTTTT
>JAIRZA010000091.1 GCA_031267475.1 Spirochaetaceae bacterium
CCGGCAATCCACACGTTCAGTAAAAATTATCCGCGCCCGTAACAATGCCGGAAAACCCGGCGCTCCCTGCGGCAATGGCACACGCAAAAAGCGCCGGTAAGAAATTCGCGGCTAGACGCTGGTAGTCTCCACCACCCCCATCCATTCCGCCAGCTCGCGCAGCCTGTCCGGTACGGGATTTTCAAGCATCAGTTTAAGAATCGTCCGGCGATGACCTTTCAGTTCCTCGGTGTTTGTCTTTATCGTCATGCCTTCACGCGGCTCGGTAGAGCAGGCGGCGACCAGCGCCCCGTCTCCGGTTTCCACCATGCACAAACGGCAATGTCCATACACGGGAAATTCCATGTCGTTGCAGAATACGGGCAGTTCGATACCCGCCTTGCTGATCACCTCCAGAACGTTTTTTTCTCCGGCAATCTCCACAGCGCGTCCGTCAACAGTCATATATTTGCGATTTTCCATTATTGCTCCTCCTTAACGGCCCCGAATGGGCAGGTTTCGATACAAGCCCGGCATTTGATACATTTTTTCTCGTCAATCTCGTAAGGAGTTTTTGGCTTGCCGCTGATAGCCCCGGCCGGACAAACTTTTGCGCATTTGCCGCAGGCTTTGCAGGCTTCTTTGTCGATGAAAATCCGCGCAAGCTGCTTGCACGCCCCTGCGGGGCAGCGTTTGTCGCGTATATGCGCCTCGTATTCGCCGCGAAACCGTCTTATCGCGCTGACAACAGGGTTCGGCGCAGTCTTTCCCAGCCCGCAGAGCGCGGCGCCGGAAATAACTTCCGCCAGCTCCAGAAGAAGTTCGATGTCTCCTTCTTCCCCGTTGCCCGCCACGATACGCTCCAGAATTTCAAGCATCCGCAACGTCCCTTCACGACAGGGAATACACTTTCCACAGGATTCTTTTTGGGTAAAGCTCATGAAGAAACGGGCGATTTCCACCATACAAGTCTTGTCGTTCATTACGACAAGACCGCCCGAACCTATAATCGCGTCCGCTTTTTTGAGCGAGTCGAAATCGAGCGGCAGGTCGATGTCGTCTTTGGTAAGACAAGCGCCCGAAGGTCCGCCAATCTGCACCGCCTTGAATTCAGCGCCGTCGCGCAATCCGCCGCCAATATCAAAAATCACCTCTCCCAGCGTTGTACCCATAGGCACTTCGATAAGACCCGTATTGTTGATGTTCCCGGTCAGCGCGAATGTCTTGGTGCCGGGACTGTTTGCCGGACCGATGCTCTTGTACCAAGCCGCGCCCCTGTTGATGATGGACGGAACGTTGGCAAAAGTTTCGACATTGTTCAGCAGTGTGGGCTTTTCAAACAGCCCTTGCGCTACGGTGCGGAAACGCTTTACTCTCGGCATACCCCGGTTTCCCTGTATCGAAGCCGTCAACGCGCTGCCTTCCCCGCAGACAAATGCCCCCGCTCCTTGATAGACCCCTAGCGTAAAGCTGAAATCTGTTCCCAAAATATGCTCGCCCAAGAGCCCCAGCTTCGTGGCTTGGTTTATGGCTATCTTGAGCCGCTTAACCGCGATGGGATATTCCGCCCTGACATAGATATAACCCGACGACGCGCCTATGGCTTTTCCGGCAATGAGCATTCCCTCAATTACCCGGTGTGGATCGCCTTCCATCACGCTCCTGTCCATGAACGCGCCGGGGTCGCCCTCGTCGCCGTTGCACACAACATACTTGGGCAGCGCCTTCTGCTGAAACGCCTCGTTCCACTTGATTCCTGTGGGGAAGCCCGCGCCGCCCCTGCCCCGCAGATTGGACTCGGTAACCTCGGCGATTACCTGTTCGCTGCTCATGTCAAACAGCGCTTTTTCGAAAGCCGTATAGCCGCCCAGCGCAAGATATTCACTGATAGATTCAGAATCGATGAGCCCGCAGTGTTCCAGCACAATTCGAGTTTGCTTTTTGTAAAATGGAATCTCGTTTCGCTTAGGGTAAGGCTGACCGTCCGGCTGGTATACGAGGTGCTCGCAGACTTCCCCCTTCACAATGGTTTTGTCGATAATGGCCTCGCAGTCATCGAGCCGTACTTTGGTATAGAGATACCCTTCCGGCTCAATCAAAACGAGAGGACCCATCTCGCAAAAACCATGGCAACCGCTTTTTTTTACCCCGATTTGCCCGATGTTTTCCGGTTCTTCCCGCAGTTCCACTTCGCAGGGAATACCGCGCTCCCGCATCAATTCCGAAAGCCGCGCGTACAGATCGAGCGAACCGCTTGAAACACAACCGGTTCCGGCGCAGACCAATATCTTTTTGCGCTCCGCATCCAACGCGCGGGTGCAATTTTCCCTCAGTTTTTGTAAAGCTGTCCTATCCTGCAACATGAGACGCCTCCTGTGAACAGCTTTCCGCTTCCGGTTTGTTTCCCTCGGCTTTGAGTTCTTCAAGCAATGCAAGAGTCTTTTCCGGTGTCATGGCCGCGTGTACTTTTTCGTTCACCGACATGACCGGCGCAAGGGCGCACGCTCCCAAGCAAGAGACTGTTTCTACTGTAAATAAAAAATCGCTCGTGGTTTTTTTGGATTCAGAGAGCCCCAGATCTTTCCTTAGCGCTGCCAGCAGCGGGGCCGAATTTCGCACATGGCAAGCTGTGCCATCGCATACTTTAAAGATGAATTTACCTTTGGGTTCCAGCGAAAAATTCTCATAGAAAGTCGCCACCCCATAGATGTGGGCTTCGCTAAGATTTAATTTTTTTGATACATATGGGAAGATTTCCGGCGGCAAATAATGGTATTGCTCCTGTATTGCCTGCAAAACAGGGAGAGTTGCGCTTTGTATCGCCCCCCCCCCCCCCAATCCAAAATTGTCTTATCAATAAGATTGTAAAGACCCTTTTCAAGTTCGCTCATACTATAACTCCTTGCGTTTAAAGTCCGCGCGACTGTATAAAAAACCACAAAAGACAAGTATTTGCCGCATATACGGCGTACCAGTCATTGTTTCAATAAAAAACTTACAGCCCCCGCAAGGAGGCCCCATGCGAAGGCTATAAGCATGACACAGCGAAAACACAATGTTTTAGCCGCGTTTTTTAATACATGAGGCTGTCCCAAAACTTCAGTTTTTGGGGAGACAAGCAAAGCTTGTCCAGCAACCTATGAAAACCGCAGTTTTGTCGTCATCATGACGCGCCCATAGGGCGAAAAACTGCAAGAGCCTGTTACAAAATAAGCGATTTTGGAACAGACTCACTTGCTTTCAGCAAAAATTAAAAAAAATGGAGTGAAAGCGAAAAGCGCCCTCACCCCATACCATAAAAATTATTTATTCAAAATGAATTCAACCCGGCGATCCTTCCACCAATCATCACGATTAGACGGATTTGCAATAGGCATACGCCCGCCCAGACCAGCCGTACTCATACGACCCGCGCCGACACCAAGCCGCGCAAGCTGCTGCTTAACAAATGCGGCGCGGTCATTAGACAAAGGAACAAGCGGGATATTGCCGCCCGCGACACTGGTCTCCTCCGCCTCCGTACCAGAAACATTATGCGCGTGCCCCTCAATCACCACAGTATAATCCTTGAACTTATTAAGAATCTGAGCAATACGCCGCAAAACACGCATATTATTGTCAATAACACCCTGTTCAAGCCCCTGCTGCGGATCCTGCGCCTTCGAGACAAAATCAGCATGATCAGCGCGGAATATAATAGCCGGAACCTGCATTTTTAGCTTGTCGCCATCCCGTATCACAAGCACATCAACCCGAATCGCGCCGGACGCCTTGGACGACTGCCCTTCAACATCAGTAACAGTAAACACATAGGGATAATCCATAGCGGACTGCACAAGCTCGCCGGTTTTCGACCTGCCGTCCCAAACAAGCTCGCGAGTTATCTGGGATTTTCCAGCCGCGGACCAGAACAAAGTACGCCCCTGCGGATCGAACACCTCGAAACTCCAACTTTCAAACGGCAAGTACGAGAAAACATTCAAGGATATACGCTCCTCGTCGTCAATCCCGTCATTATCGGGACTAAAATATTCAGGACGAGCCGCCGCTGATATGACCGGCGGCTGCGCGGAACAAACAAACGCGGGACTTTCCGTACTCACACGCTTGCCTCGCGAATAAACAATTTCCAGCGCGCCAATGAATAAACCATCCGCCGCGCCGCCGCCGGCAAGCCTGCCGTCCCACTCCAGCCTTTCCGGAACCGTATCACCCGAATCCCGCCAAACCTTGACAGCCTCGCCCGCGGGATCCTCCGCGTTCACAACCTTAAACACCCATTCAGCGACACCGTCCTTAGGCGCGGCCGTTATATCGAACACCTGCGACTTAGTCTTGCTGCCGTTAGGCGCGATAGTCTCGTACAAAGTCGTTATCCAAGCTCGCGCGGGACGAGCGTCCACCGTTATACCAGCAAGCGTAACATTAGCGCGATTACCAGCCGGATCCTGAGCCGACAACGTGAAAGAGTAGACGCCGTTTTTTACAACATTTCCGGAATCGTCCGTACCGTCCCATTCAAAAGAAGGAACAGCGCCGTCGTACCAGACAAAATTGCGAACCGGCGCAGCCGCCGCCCCCGCAGGCTGAATAACACCCGTCCAGACCCTTTCAGGATCCGTTTCTATCGTGAGCGGAAGCGTTTTGCGCGTTGAATCCGGCTCCGGATCGAACAGCAAATACGAAGCGTTCACCAGAGCCTTAGGCGGCGTGGTATCCAACAGAACAGGCCCCGCCGCGACATTTGACACATTCCCGTTACGCGCCGCAGCGCTCAGTTTTGCGTAATAAAGCCCGTCAGCCGCCGCAGCGCCGCCGTCCGATTTGCCGTCCCACACGATAGAAGACGGCAAAGCCCCGTCCCCGTTGAAGACGCGAACAGGCCTGCCGTCAGGCGCGTCCGATATAACAAGCGTGTACCGGACAACGCCGCTCTCTGATTTAGACGTAATACTAAAACGAAGCGAATCTTGAACACCGTCGCCATTAGGCGAAAACGCTTCCGGAGACGCGGAAAGAATCAACTCAGTCGCGCTATTATCCAACATGAAAGGCGAACCCATAGCGAAAGCCGAATTGCCGGCAAGGTCCGTACATAACACACGGTAGCGGTACTCTCCGTCCGGGCAGAGCGCTCCGGAATCCGAAAGCCCGTTCCACGCAACATCAGGCGCGGGCTTGCCGCCAAGCTCCAAATGACGAACCACGCTGCCCTGCGCATTCACAATTTCGCCGCGCCAGGGCGTATTTTCTTGAGAAAGAGTCTGACGCAGAACGACCACATCCTTGTCTCCGTCTCCATTGGGCGAAAATATATTATCCGGCAGACTAAGAGACGCCTGCGGCTTTGTTCTGTCTAAAATAAAATCCGGCGATAATTTTTCCGGCGTTGTATAACCATTCAGATACGAAGCGGTAAGCCGCGCCCTGTACACGCCCTCGCCCAGCGCTCCGCCGGCATCGTCAAAACCGTCAAAAACTATATTCGCCGGAGCCGGACCGCCGCCGGAATACAATCTTTTTACCTGCATAGAAGAATCGAGCACCTCGATACGCCAGCTTTGCAGCGAATTCCCGCTGGAGGGCGTGGGAATAGAAGGCAGCAACGTTATCGACTTAATACGAGTATCAGCCTGATCCGGACGCTCGGACAGACTCGTACCGGGCGAAAAATAACGCCCCCCGTCAAGCGCGATATTAGTTACCGGCTTATCGCCGGAGTACACGATGTTAGAAACACGCGCCGGAGCCGAAACATTACCCGCGCGGTCTGTACTTTTTATCGAATACGAATATACGCCGTCAATGACAAGAGCGCCCTCGACGCCGCGACCGTCCCACACAATATCTGAAGGCTCCGTATCCGCCAACTCCCATGAACGCACCACATTATCAGAAGTATCGGCAATAACCGCCGTCCATAAATCCTCTCTGGAGCCGCTCTCGCGAAGCCGAATCGAAGATTTCGCGCCCTCGCCGAAGAATTTTTCCGGCGCGGAAGGCTGCGTAAGCTCGACCACGGGGGGAGTACAGTCAACAATCACCATCCGTTTTTCGGATACAGCGGTGTTCCCGTTATCATCCACCGCCTGCAAAGAATAAAAGTATACACCGTCCGGCGCGACCTCGCCCGAATCAAGCGCGCCGTCCCACACCACCGAAGCGGGAACCGCCACACTTTGCTTTGGCGTGGTAATTATCCTCCAAAATTCCTTAAAATTGAGACTAACAGGACGATTATCTTTATTCGCTATCGCGCGGACAACAGTTTCATTCCCGTCGGTTATCAAAAGCCGCCATTCCTTGATATAGCGCTTGTCCGTTATGCTGAAAGGCACAATGAGCGTGTCCTTGACGCCGTCATTGTTAGGAGAAATATACACAGCCTGCGAAGGCGTATCCGCCTGACCCGTCAAGCCTCCGGCGCTGACTAAAAACATAGAAGCGCAGAGCAAAACGCCAAAAATACCCGCGCCAATGGAAATTTTTTTCATGCTTTTCATGCTTTTCATGATTCCGACTCTCCCAGTTTGATAACAGGCGGATCCTTGTCAATACTGCCGAACTGCGCCGAAACGCCCGCCGAAAAAAGATGAGCGCTATCGTTAATCTGCTGGTACAAAGCGGAAACGCCCACATCTGTTTTTTCCCAACCCTGACTCTTCAAAATTTCTGACGCGCCGGTATCCGCGGTCCATTTGAAACCAACGGCCACAAACGGAGAGTGCATATTCTCGCCTCTGTCAGCCAATTCCCTAAGGTTCGCGTCCCAGCCAAACGAAACGGTTATCATTTTTACGATACCAAGCTCCACACCCGCGTTTATAACAAGATTTTGAAACGTC
The DNA here is from genome assembly GCA_031267475.1 of Spirochaetaceae bacterium. Classification (GTDB taxonomy): domain Bacteria; phylum Spirochaetota; class Spirochaetia; order Treponematales; family Breznakiellaceae; genus JAIRMY01. Next base: position 6,825 of record JAIRZA010000091.1, read on the forward strand.
GGGAAAGACACGTCAACAGAAAACCCAGCCTCGAAACTGTTGTTTTCAAACAAAACCGCCGCAAAACCGCCCTTTGGAGCGAAAGCGCCGGGAAAATTTTTGTAAATATCGTTGTCGAATGTTTTCCCGATATTCGCAACCGCCGCGGAAAGACGCGCGTCCTTCAAAAATCCAAGATTTCCCATACGGTACACAAAACCTAAATCGAGCCCCGCCGCGTATCCCACGCCATAATCAGTGGTTACACCGGCGAAAACAGACGCGCCAAGATACAAGTTGTCCGTAATATCCCTTGACCAGCCAAACCGCCCGCTGTATGTATTACCGGCAGGCGAAAGCGGAGGGCTGATAAAAGCGCCCTGCGCTAATGCCGTCCACACACCCCAGCGGCTTGGAAACAGCATCCCAAGAAGAAAAGCAAACCCGGTGCTGCCCTCTTTTATTAGTATTGTGCCGCCTATATCGGCGGAAACACGCTGTAACGGCGCGGTAAGCGCAGGGTTTATATTGATTGAATAGGGGCCCGCGTCGTAAAGCCCGCCGCCTACTGTGGAGGCGGCGTTTGATATAAAGCCCGGAAATCCCAGCAATAACATATTTTCGCCATAAGGCGGGGCGTCGTAAGAATACGCGCCGTGCGTAACGATGGCGGCAACGCCAATAACAAAAACAATTCTTTTCACAAGGTACTCCTGTTAAAAAACTATAGAATTTTTGTATCTTTGAACAGTCATA
>JAIRZA010000118.1 GCA_031267475.1 Spirochaetaceae bacterium
CGTCAACGGCTCGCACAGGCAAACCGCAAACTGTCGCAGAAACAGGATCGCTTTCGGTAACATTTTCTAATTGAGGACTCCTTGCTTTTCGGTAACATTTCAATTTGAGGCATTTCGCCCACTAGTGGGTTTCAATCCGCTACGCGGCGGCGTCCCGCGAGTCTCTCATACAACAGGGACATGGAGTTTCGCTGTGCGAAACTCCGGAGCTCAACGCGCCAGCGTTGAGCCGCGCGGCGGCGTCCCGCAATCACTGGAGTCTCACCGAGGGGCGTGGAGTTTCGCTATGCGAAACTCCGGAGCTCAACGCGCAAAGCGCGTTGAGCCGCGGGCTTATTTAGTAGTGTTAAACGGCCAGCGGACGATAACAACACCCGAACCGCCGTTGCCGCCAACAATAATATAGACACCGTTTTTGCTTGCGCCGCCGCTGCCGGATCCGCCGTCTCCGGTATTGGCGTCACCGTCATTCCCCGACTTAGCGCCATATTGAGCGCCTTTGTTGTAAGCGTCTTCCGCGCCTCCCGCGCCGCCGCCGGCGTACCAAACAAGCGCGCCGCTGATAGCGGATTGTGTGCCTGCCCCGCCGGAACCGCCTGTATGTTCGAGTGAAACATCAGCACCCCTCTCTACAGCGCCGCCTCCGCCGGCGGCGCTGTAGGCCTTAACGTCAGAGCCGCCGCCCTTATTACCAAGGTTCACCGCCCCGGCCGGCGCTTTACCCGATGTTACCGCGCCGCCTATTTTATAAGCGCCGCCGCCGCCGGAACCGCCGGAACCGCCCGCGCCCTCATGTCCCTTTCTGAGGTTTCCGCCGCCTCCGCCGCCATAGGCTGTAAAATCATTGCCAAACACAGAATCGCCGCCCGTTCCCCCTCTCGTATTAATCGCGAAGTTTGGAATACCACCCGATATCTGGGCATCCGCTTTCGCGCCGCCCGCGCCCACTTTAACGTCAAAGCTCGTTTTCTCTCCTAAAGCGTATGCCGGATGATAGATAAAACCGCCCGCGCCGCCGCCCCCGCCGCGCGCTTGATCGCCGTTTGCGCCGCCTCCTCCTCCTCCGGCAACCACAAGAACTTCAACCTTGCCGTCCGCCGGTTTTTTAGTGAAATTCAGCGTGTGGGAGGCTTGTTTGCCTAAGTCCGTACCTGATTCCACCGTAAACGTGTGGATTTCGTATAGCGTACCGCCGATTGTTTCCCGTTTTACGCTGCCGCCGGAAGCATTGTTAGGAAGCGCTCCCGGGTCAGTTTTCTCCCGGTATATCTGTACTTTGTACTCTTTTTCCGTGCTCCCATCTTCGGCGGTTACTTTTACGATTGTTTCGCCGGCGGACTCTTCCGCTGGCGCGGCAAGCTCTTGCAAAATACTGTTTTTCGCGTCAGCAAGCGCTGGGCTTAGAGATGACCCGCTGGGTTTAATCTGAATCCGCGCGTTGGAGTGTTCCGCAACCGCGTTTAGATGCAGTTTTTCAACATTTGCCGCTACTGTTCCCGCATACACGCCGTCCTTATTCGTCAGGCTGGTCTCCGTCATGGTAATCGAGTCTACGTCTGCGGACGCATCCCCCGCCCCGCGGGTAACGGTGATTGTGTATGTTCTGTCTTTAGGTTCCGCCTCAGCCGGAAATTCCACGCCTTCTTCCGGTTTGTACGCGGCATCGCACAGATTCCAGAACGGCGAAGTAACCTTGATGGTAATGATATACTTGTTTTGACCAAACTGCGGTTCCGGCACGGTAATCTCTACGCCCGCCTCCGTCTCGTTTGGTATCGCCGTAATGACAGCCGGGTAGCCGCTGAACGGAACTTCCGCGATGTATGCCTGTATCTCAGGGGTAAAAGGATCGATTTCTGGTTCTTCGGTACTCGGATCGTCGGGATTGTCTTCACCACCTGCCGTGTCTCTAACGATGTTGATGCGGCTTGCTGTGTTGCCTTCAACGGGAACTAGCTTGCCTTGCGCGATATACAGTCCCTGCAAGGTGTTGTCAAAAACGCCTTCTATATCGATGAGCGCCTCCGGTGTTTTAGGTGTAAGTGTTCCTTTGATTGTAACGGTGGCCGAAGGCATTTTGAAACTGTATATCGCCGGTGTTTCGTCCTCCGAGATTTTTTGCGGGGATATGCTGCCGTTTACTTTAAATCCGGTTACCGTGTAGGCATCCGGTATTGTTACGAGCAATGTGATGGTTTCGTTTGCGTTGGCTTTAACAGGGGCGCCGGAATCGGCGTAGACTTCCGTATTGCCTACTTTGCTGATGACGATGAATGGGGCTTCCCACCCATTTTCTGTTTGGATTTTAGATACGCCGGGGTCAATCTTAATGGTAAATGGACCGGTTTCCACGCTTTCAGCAAGCGCGGCGGCGATTCCTTCAGGGTTGGAGCATCCGAGCGCCGCCAGCGAAAAAATCAGACAAAGCAGCCCCCCCCCCCCCCGTGAAATTTGGCAGTCTTTAGCAGTGTCTTTTTCATAAAAGACCTCCTCAGTGAAAGGTTGGACTTGTTCAACAATGCTAATGTTTGTCCATTACCGCTTGTCTTTCAAGTCCGTATAAAATGCAAGGCATTCTGTAGAGTAGTATAACAAAGACAGTGTTAAAAAACAATGTGCTGAACCCGCCAGCCCCGCCAGCGGGTTTCACATCCGCTACGCGGCGGCGTCCCGTAAGTCATCTTCACTTTGCCGCTTCGCTCCGAAAAAGCGATTGGCATACGCGACTGTCAGCCGCCACATACAACAAAAGGGTGTGGAGTTTGCGCCCCGCGCAAACTCCTAAAGCAAAACGCGCGGCGTTTTGCTAATTGGCTTAATTTCTTAAATCGCGTAGTATGAAATAATAGTCTATTTGCGAAAAGAAGCGGGGAAAAGTGAAAAAAATTGAATTACTCGCGCCGGCGGGCAGTGTGGAAGCGTTTAACGCGGCGCTCGCCTCCGGAGCGGATGCAATATATATTGGATTAAAAAAATTTAACGCGCGTATGCGCAGCACAAACTTTAGCTATACTCAGTTTGAAGAGGCGGCGCGAACATTGCGCCGCTCGGGGCGCAAACTCTATGTCGCCGTGAACACGGTTTTTGAGCAGCGCGAGGACAGCCGTATATATCAGATGTTGAAATATCTGTCAAAATCACCGTGCGATGGAATCATCGTACAAGATTTCGGCGTAATTCAGATGGCGCGTTCCTGTTTTCCGTCCTTGAAAATTCATTCGTCAACACAAATGAATATCGCCTCGTCAAAAGCGGCCAACCTGCTTTCTAAAGAAGGCGTAACACGGGCGGTGCTTGCCCGCGAACTTTCTTTTGAGGAAATAAAAACCATACGTGAAAACACAAATATTGAACTGGAAATTTTTGTACACGGTTCGCTTTGTGTAAGCGTATCAGGTTTATGCCTTTTTTCCAGTTATTTGGGTGGAAAATCCGCGAACCGCGGGATGTGCACCCAAGCCTGCCGCAGACTGTACTATACCGGCGATAATGAAAGCGCCTATTACTTTAGCCCGCTCGATTTACAACTGCTGGAAAAAATCCCGCTTTTGCTAAAAGCGGGAATAAACGCTCTCAAGATTGAAGGCCGGATGAAAAGCGCCGATTATGTCGGCTGCGTTGTCCGGGCGTACCGCGCCGCGCTGGACGCAGCCGAAAATTCGTGTTCGGATGATGACTACGAGCGCGCGTCGCCAGGAATCAACGCGGCGAAAGCCTTGCTAAAAAATGATTTTGCCCGCCAAAAAACTATTTTTTATTTCGACGGCCGTCCGCGGACGGGCCGTCCGGCGGCTGGTGAAAATACAGACGGATGGTTAAATCCCTCTAAAGACGGCGGAACCGGTATAAAACTAGGCTGCATCAACAAGACAAAAAATGTAGAAGATGCTTTTTTCGCCCTAATAAACGATGTCCCGGACATTAAACTTAACGCGGGAGATTCCATACGCATACACCGCGCCGACGATTCGGCGCGGGTTTCGCATAAGGTAAAACACGTCGAATATCAGGACGGCGCGTTCTGGATAGATATACCCGAAGGCTTTTCTAAAGGCGACAGCGTCTATTTGATAAGCGTAAAAGAGATGTCAAGGCATTATAAACAAGTTTTGCAAAAAGAAGAGGACTACGCGCAACTAAGCGGGCAAAAACACGCGCCAAAACACGGACCCGGGTTTGACAAAGCGCCGTTTGTTAAATTTCCGCTGGTAAAAAAAAATATGGAAAAAATCTTTCCAGAGGGCGTATACGTCTGTGTTTCGCGGATAGAAGATATGTATATCGCGCAGTCTGTGAAACCGGCCGCCCTGATTCTTGAAGTTTCCGCCAAAAGCGCCGGACGATTGGCTGACGAAAAAAAACCGCTGCCGTTCAAACCAAAAGATATAGTCCTGTCGCTGCCCCCGTTTTTCGCGGAAAAAGACTCAGGCTTATACGAAACCTCCCTGCCGAAACTCCGCGCGGCGGGATACTCCCGCTACATAATCAATAATTTGGCGTATATCTCTTTGCTAAAAAACCAAAACGCGGATTTGGCCGCGGGACCGTACCTTTACACATTTAACCGTTTTGCCGTTTCATTTTTATCCGGCCATCAATTATATTTTTTTGTTACACCGTTGGAAAACAACCGCCAGAATCTTGAACGCACATTCACACCGGAAGAACGAGACGGAGTTTTTGTTACTTTATTTGCTTACCCGCGTTTATTTCATATATGCCTAAACGCGGGCGGCGGCGAGGACGTTTATGATTTTAGCGAATTTTCTGACAGCCGCGGCGAGCGCTTTAAGTTCTTGCGCGAAGATGAAATGTCGTATGTCATCCCGGATAAAGCGTTTTCCATAGTGGATAAAATTCCGTTTCTTAAACATTCGGGGTTCAAACGTTTCATCATCGATTTGAGCGGCCCCAACTTGCGCAAGCGGGATTATAAAAATGTATTGAAGGCTGTGTCCGCATCCGCTCCGCTAGGCGGCGCGAGCCGGTTTAATTGGAAAAACGGTTTTTTCACGACAGAAAAGCGGATAGAAGGAAGCGCTGATTAGCCGCAGGCTTAATCAGCGCCGCCCCAAGAAACCGCCCCTCCCGCCGTGGACGCGCGCCAAAAACCAGTGCTAATGTATTTAGGCGTTCCATGCCGGATATAAAAACACGGTTATTGCGGCGCTGATTAGCCGTGCGCTAATCAGCGCCGCTCTAGTTTTGCTGTTTTGGCGCTTGTTTCAAAAAATGCGGACATTTATAATACGCTGGTATTAGGTCCGCTAAAGAATTAACGTTTGAAAACGCGGGTGAAAATGGCGCGGAAAAACAGCTTTTACATACCTATTCTTCTCTTTATTTCGCTTGTTTTGATAACGGCGGCGCTTTTGAAGCCCTTGCAGAATCAACTTTTATCCCGCGCCGAGGCGCTGCGGGACGCCTGCATAGAAAAACTGGAGTCTTTGTCAGGATTAAGCATATCTTACGCCTCGATGAGCCCGTCCATCTTAGGCGCGCTGAATATTAAAGATATAAGGCTTAAGGGCAAAGAAAATGATGTACTCCAGTACATCACGGTTAAACGGCTGAGGGCGCGTTATTCGCCCATAGCGCTGCTTGCGGGCAAACTGATGAAAACGCCGGAACCGCCGCCGCCCGTGGAAATCAGCATCGAAGACCCGTTTGTCGAAATCAACGCGGGGAAAGATATAAACGAGCTTCTTAGCGAAGGCGGAGAAGGCGGCGGCGGGTTTCTTGAAAGCATAAAAAACATCATCCAAATCGCGCCGAAAAATCTATTTTTAAGAATTTCAGGCGGGAACGTCCGTTTTACGGCTGGTAAAAGTACGGCGGCAGCCGAAAAAATCGCGCTTTCCGCGCAGGTGAACAACGATACGCTGCGTTTCAGATTTTCCGCCGGCGCGAAAACAAAACTGAACGACCCGGTAAACATCGAGGCGGCTCTTTCTGTCCGTATTGACGGTGTTTACGATACGCAAAACGAAAAAAGCGGGATAAAAGTAAGCCTTAATTCGGTGGAAACCTCGTATTTTACGATAGACAGGCTGAATTTACTCGCAAGTTTAACGAAAGATACGATAAAACTACAAAAAACCGGCTATAACGAGCCATACGATTTGTCCATAACTTATAATTTGACGGACTCGTCGTTTGACGGACGGGCTAGTTTTGAAGATTTCCGGATTTCGCGCCTGCTGCGTTTTCCGCCGAATCGCGCCGCGTGGAATAAATGGCTTGGAACGCGGATTACCGGAAACGCCGCGGCTTCGTTTAACAAATTGAACGGATTCTCTTATTCCGCGGCGCTGCAAGGAATTTTAGACAAAAACTGCCCGGCGGGGAGCGGAAACTTCAATTTGGACGCGAAAGGAACGACGGACAGCGCCTATTTCAACGAATTCGCCGTATCGCTGCCGCGCGGCGATCTTGTTTGGACGGGCAGTCTTGACTTTAAGAATCTTATGCCCAACGGAGCGCTTACGGTAAAAGATTTCAATCTTACAAAATCCGGACTAAAAGATAAAAGCAATTCTTTGAACGGCAGCTTTATTGTCTCGTCTTACAGACGCGCTACGACTCTGTTTGCCGAAACATTTTCTATAAAATCATACGCGGAATCGCCTTCGGAAAACATAGAATTGCAGGCTTTTGACATCACCATTGACCGCGCGGGCGATGATATTGACTTTTTAGTGTCCGCTTTCCTTGTAAAAAACGCTGAATCTTATGACGAGGCGACCTTCTTGCCGGTTTATGTGGACGGCTCTTTCAATTTTGACAGCAAAAACATGGAAATACGCATGGAAACGGAGTCGTTTTCCGTGTACGACATCATGAAAATCGCCGGATGCGTGGTAGAACTGCCTAATTTCCCGGCTCAAGCGCGCGGCTTTTTTGAAAATATCCTGATTACCAGCGAAATTTTTGTCTCTACAGATTTCAAAGACCTGTTGTACAACGCGCCCCACCTGATTGTCGTATGGCAGGGCGGCAGCAATATCTGGGCCAGCTTTTCGCTTTCCGGCACGGAAGACAGCTTTGAACTAAGCGAAAGCCATCTTGTTTGGAACGGCGGCGGCGTGGATATATCAGCCCGGGGCGATTTCGAGAATCTGAACGACATAACGTTTTCTTCGGAACTGCGCACCAAGTATAATTCATACACGCTGCAAGCCTCGCTGCTTGATAAAAGCTCGCTTTATGTCTCTAGTTCTTTCGGGTTAAACCTGAATGTCAACGGTTCGCGGGACGGCGCTTTTACCGGACTTCTTTTTTTGAACACTCCGCGTTTCGCCATGGGCGGCGGTTTCGCGGAATTGAAGGCCGAGGCGGATTTTCGCTACGATTCCACCGCTTCATGGATGTTTAATCTTGCCGAATTTAAAATTTCCGGCATAAAAAGCGCCCTTTCTTCGAACACGGCCATCGAGCTTGCCGGGCGCGTAGATCAGGACGGGGCGGAATTCAGCCGCATATATTTTGACGACGGACGCGGCGCTTTGTACGGCGGAGCCTCCGGCAGTTGGGAAGGATTCTTTAGGCATGAAAATAACGCCATAACAGGCGCTATTGATTTGCAAGACGCCTCCGGAGCCGAAACTCTGAACGCGCAACTGCGCTACGCGGACGACTCTCTCTTTGTATGGGCCGAGGTCGGCGGACTGCAAAGCGGGCGGTTTTTTAACAGCACGGACAATATGTTTATAACGGGAGGCGTAGGATTTTTTAAGACGCTGGAAAACTGGTCCGCTGCATTCGACCTTTCATCGTTAAGCGGTGTTTTCAACAATCAGCCTGTCGCGTTGAGCGGACGCGGCTCTCTTGATAATACCGGCCTTGTGCTGGGAGAAACGCGCTTGGAATACGGCGGTTTTTTTGCCGATATATCGTTTCTAAATATAGATTTACAGAAATCCAACCTAAGTTCGCAGGCTCATCTGTGGGGAGAAACGCTAGACCGGGACTTCAACGCGGACATAAACATAAACGCCGGTTTCGCTGAAATAGATTCATGGCTCAACATCGGCGCGGCGCTCAAATCGTTTGACGGCGTGATGAAATTCGAAAACACGCGCTTTGACACATTCGAAAGCGTTGAAAGTTTCGATTTTAAGTTTTCAAGGCTTGGCCAGATTTTGAACATAGAAGGCGGCCCGGAGGATATGATACGCCTGCGCATGAACGGCAACGGAGATTTCTTCGCCGCGTTTTCGTACCCTGCGCCGGCGCTGGGCACCATAAGCGGTTTCATAAAAGACGGCAGGATTGACGCCGAGGCTTCCAACCTGTATGTGGACGTTTCCTCTTTATGGAGCTATATACCCACAAACATCATAACGATTTCCGGCGGTTTTATGATTGCCGATGTTCGCGTACACGGGTCCTTGCGCGACCCCGAATTCTCCGGCTCGGCGGTCGCAAACAGCCTGCGGCTCAGTATCCCGTCGTTTTTGGCGGACGAAATCGGCCCCGCCCCTGTTTTTTTGACATTTGCCGGCAACGAAATACGCCTTGAACCAATCAGCGTAAGGGTAGGAAGAGGGCAGGCCGCTTTAAGCGGCGGCTTGCGAATTTCGCGCTGGCTGCCCTCGTCTTTCAACGCACGCCTCTCGATTGAGCAGGCGGAGCCTATCCCGCTCAACATGAATGTATCAGGCTTCTTGTTGAACGGCTCGGCCTTCGGCGTCATCAATCTGGCCAGCGATGGTCAAACATTGAACATTTTAGGGGATGTGGGAAGCGACGACATCGAAATTTCGCTTGCGGCGGAGGAGAACGGCTCAAACGGCGAAAGAAGCAGAGGTTCAGGAACGCCTGTACAAACCGACATCAGGATTACGGCCGGCAGGAAGGTTGAATTCCTTTGGCCAAACGCCGATATTCCAATACTTCAGGCGTACGCCGCATCCGGTTCAAGCATAAGAGTCGTAAGCGACAACTTTTCGGGGCACTTTTCTATAAACGGCGATGTGGATATACGCGGAGGAGAAGTGTTTTACTTTCAACGCAGTTTCTACATAAAAGAAGGTTCGATGAATTTTAACGAAAGCGAAATGCAGTTTGACCCGCGTTTCAGCGTTGTCGCCGAGACTCGCGACCGGACGAACAACGAGCCGGTTACTATCTCGATGATTGTTGACAACCAGTCGCTAAGTTCGTTCACGCCGCGTTTCGAGGCGAATCCTACGCTGTCCCAAATTGAGATTCTAACGCTTTTAGGCGACAAACTTTCCGGCGCTCCAACCACGGATAACGCCATACAGAGGGCTTTCGTTTCTTCCACCGCCGATGTGCTCGCCCAGTTCGGTGTTGTGCGCCAGTTTGAAAAAACAGTCCGCGACTTCCTGCATATTGATATGTTTTCGCTGCGGACGCAGGCTATACAAAACATGATACTCCTGAACGTGTTCCGGGACGAGGACAACACCACGCAAAACGGAGACACGGTACAGGCGCAGACATTGAATCAACCGACGCGGCTTGGTAACTATTTTGACAACACAACTGTTTTTTTAGGTAAGTACATCGGCGCGGGGCTTTTTCTTCAGGCGATGTTTTCGCTGCGTTACGACCCTTTAAGTACAGATATGGGCGGTTTGTTGATAGAACCCGACCTAAGCATGGAATTCAAGGGGCCTTTGTTTGATATACGGTGGGATCTGGTTCCAACGCACCCGGAAAACATCTGGATAAGCGATAACAAGATAACTTTGTCAAAAAAGTGGACACTGCCGTAACGCGCCTTGACTCGAAATACTTTTGAGGTTAGCATATTTTGAAATTGAATGTTAGAAAATGTACGCCGCCTTTATTTACGCAGGCTCGAATTGCCGCGGCGTTTGTAATCATCCAGCTTTTTTTTCGCGTTTCTTCCGTTTTTGCCCAAGATGATGAATGGTATCTGGGCAAGCCTATAGAAAAGATTACGTTTGACGGACTCAATCATGTAAAACTAAGCGACCTTGAAGGTGTAACCGGGCAATATGTCGCCAAAACTTTTACCGACGAGCTTTTCTGGGAGCTTACGGGTCAGCTTTACGCGCTGGAGCTGTTTGAAGATATAAACCCAAGCGCTGTGCCGGCGGATCCTTTGGGCAGCGCGGTTATAATACATTTTACCGTTGCGGAACGCCCCTTTGTTTCCAACATCACATTTGAAGGCAACAAGGGATTGCGGCGCAGCGAACTGCTCGATGTTATTTCTTTGAAGCCTAATGATGTAGTAAATCAGCTTAAAATCCGTGTTGACGAACAGGCTGTTCACGACAAATATCTTGAAAAAGGCTTCCCGGACGCGCGTGTACGCGCCGAAACCTCCACAGACAAAAACGGCAGCATTAAAGTTGTGTTTATCATCAACGAAGGCGATAAAATAACAATAGAAGCGATTCAGTTCGAGGGAAACAGCGTTTTTTCCAGCAACACGTTGCAGAATCAGATGACCCTCAAGAAAAAAAATCTTTTAATAAACGACGGCGCTTTTCAGGAGGCGAAACTTATCGCCGACCGCGCCGCGATAGACCGCTTTTACCACGACCGCGGGTACATAGACGCGGAGGTAACGGACGTAACACGCGAAATCCGCTCCGACAGCAAGGGCAACTATCTTACTCTTGTTTTTCACATTTACGAGGGGGCTGTTTACACATTCGGCGGTGTCTCATTCACAGGAAACAATATATTTTCAACAGAAGATTTGCAAAAACTGATATATTCAAAGACAGGCGAAGCTGTGAACGCGGGGCGGCTTGAGCAGGATTTGCAGCGGGTCGCCGACCTTTACTTTGAAAACGGCTACATATTCAACACGATAGGGCGGGATGAACAGCGCAACACAATAACGCGGACAATTTCTTACAGTGTGCCCATAGTTGAACGAGGCAGAGCGCACATAGAGCGCATCATAGTGCGCGGAAATAAAAAAACGAAAGATTATGTCATACTGCGCGAGATTCCGCTTGAACCCGGAGACGTTTTTTCCAAAACAAAGGTGATGACGGGACTGCGCAACTTGTACAATCTGCAATACTTTTCAAACGTTTTTCCGGATACCCCGCAGGGCAGCGCCGACAGCCTCATGGATCTTATAATCAATGTTGACGAGCAGCCGACGACGGATATACAAGTAGGGCTTTCATTCTCCGGCTCCAGCGATCCGGACGCTTTTCCTGTTTCGCTGATATTTAAATGGAACGACAGGAATTTTCGCGGAACAGGCAACATTACAGGGGTCGAGATAAACGCCGCTCCGGAAATTCAGAGCTTTTCGCTGCGATATACACACCGCTGGCTATTTGGACTGCCGCTTTCCGGCGGTTTTGACCTTTCACTGCAACACGCCCAGCGCCTTGCGGCTATGGATAATCAAGCGCCTTTCTTTAACGGAGACGAAGACAAGGCTTTCCCGGACGGATTTTCTTCGTTTGAGGAGTACGACAACGCCGGAAAACTTCCGTCCGACGCATTTTTGATGAAGTACGAGCAATGGAATGTATCGCTGGGATTTTCTACCGGCTACCGCTGGAATATACCGTTTGGCATACTAAGTTTGGGCGGCAGCATAAGAGCCGGCATAAGGTACAACGATTTTGACGGCGAAATTTACCGCGCTTTTGACCCTTCGATACGAAACCGCAACAAACAATGGACGCCTTCTGACTCAATCGCGGTAAGTCTTTCTTTGGACGACCGTGATATTTACTATGACCCTTCGCGCGGCTTCTACCTCAGCGAGCGGCTAGGGCTCTATGGACTGCTGCCTAATAACGCCGAGCTGGAATACTATTCCCGAAGCGACACGAAAGCGGAGTGGTTCCATACACTGTGGAATTGGCAGGTAAGCGAAAAATGGGCGTTCAAGGGTGTTTTTGGCATACACACCGGACTTTCCCTTATTTTCCCGATGCCGTTCTACGAACAACCTATAATCGAAGACGCGAATAAACTTTCAATCGACGGAATGTTCATAGGACGCGGCTGGACGGGCGAGCGCTTGAACCGCGGGCTCGCGCTTTGGGAAAACTGGGCGGAGATACGTATGCCGGTTTTTCCGGGAATACTCGCGCTGGACCTGTTTTTTGACGCGGCGGCGCGCCGCCCCAAACCTTCCGAGATGTTCAAAGAACGCTCTTCCGAGGGGCATACGCTCGCGGACGATATGCGTTACAGCTTTGGCGCGGGCTTGCGTTTCGCAATGCCTCAGTTCCCGTTTCGCTTCCTGTTCCTAAAGCGCTTTAGTACGCCAAACGGCGTATTCACATGGCAGCGCGGAGCGCTTGGCGGCAAGCCGGGGGACGACGGCTCGTCGGGTATAGACTTCGTTATTTCGTTCGCGATTTCAACATACTAAATTTTTTTTATACTGGAGCTTGTGATATGAAGAAATTAATTTTGTCGCAAATCTGCCTGATGATATTTCCGGTTTTATTGTCAGCGCAGCAGATTACACGTTTTGCTGTTGTGGATATGTCGAAAGTATATACGGCATTCTTTCGGGAATCACGCGCTGTACGCGATTTTGAGGAGCGCAGCGCCCGCGTACAGGCGGATGTAGACCGCATGACGCGGGAAATTCAAGATCTTAAAAGTTCGCAAAGTAACGCGGAATTGCAGGGCGATAATGAAAAAGCGGTTAAACTTGAAAGCGAAATATACAAAAAAAGTGAATTTCTTAAAGAATATTTCAAACTAAAAACCACAGAGCTTGAAGACCAAAAGAAAAAACTTTCTCAATCGTCCGCGTTCTTGGAACAGGTGTACAACGAACTCCGCCTTGTCGCCGAAAGCGAGGGGTACAGCATGGTGCTTAATTTAAAGGATGTAAAGGGCATACTCTGGTACAGTCCCGCCATAGACATAACGGACAAGGTGATTCAGAATCTGCAAAGCAAGGGCGGACGCTGATTACAGGCTGATTAAAACGCGCCGGCGGGTTATGGCTGGCGCAGTAATTTTGCCAAGGCGGCTCCCTCGCCTTTGGACAGTTCGCCCGGCAGAATCAGAGGCTCCGCCGGACTAGGCGGCAACAAAAAACCGCTGTTCATAAACCGGCGAAAATGCTCCCGCCAATTTTTAGCCGCGCCCGTCTTTACGGGATAGATGTAAATTCCGTCTAAGCGCCAATTTTTTCGTGTTTCCGGCTGTTCAAAGGCTTCTTTTATCAGCTTAAAACGCATAAGTCCGCGCTCCGGATGAGCCAGCATATCGTATACGGCGCGTGTCGAGGCTGCAAGAATCAGCGGCGAAACGAAGCTGTCCGGCTGTTTTTTTGTAGAGTCTTTGCCGCATACAACGACGGCGGGCGCGAGCGGAAACGGCAAAACCGGCCTAAACGCGCGCGCGTTTAGGCTCTTTTCGGACAGAGCCGGGCAGAATGGTCTCCAAACTGGAAGTCTTTTATAAGCGGAAACGGCGGACGAGTCAGCGTACACGTTGAACGCCTTGTCCGGGAATAAAAGTTCAAGCGAGCGTATAAAACGCCGCGCCGCAGTTGAGGGTAGCGGGGCGAATAGTCCGCGTTCCGCCGTGTTTTTCATATCGCGCACAACGCGGGCGGGTTTATGCCCCATGATTGCCGCGCCGCCGTGCTGCCAAAGGTCGACAAAACGCCGTCCGCCGCCGTACAGTCTAAATCCGCGGGCGCGTTCTATAACTGGAAATTCTTGCAACAAATCGATCATTCCTTAGAGTTGTTCTACGGCTTCAATTATCAAACAAGCCGCCTCATAGATTAAAATTTATTTCCACAAGTTGCGCAAGG
>JAIRZA010000167.1 GCA_031267475.1 Spirochaetaceae bacterium
GCCATTCTGATTAGTGTGTCGGTAACGCCGGAAAATGCGGAGACTACGACGATTTTATTGCCGGCTTTTTTTGTTGTTACTATTTGTATGAGTTTTTCGATGGCGGCGGCGCTTCCTACGGATGTTCCGCCAAATTTCATTATCAGCATATTAAAGTGATAGTCCTTTTCCATTTATTTTTCAAGCCCGCCAGCGGGCTTCACATCCGCTACGCGGCGGTGTCCCGTGGGCTGTTTTCACTTCGCGCCTTCGCTACGATAAAGTGATTGGCATACGCGGCTGCCGGCCGCCGGAGTCTCACCGGGGGGCGTGGAGTTTGCGCCCCGCGCAAACTCCTAAAGCTCAACGCGCAAAGCGCGTTGATCCTCATTCAGCTTTTTTACAAAGAAACATTGCCGCGGGAACGAGCACAATAAGCCACGCAAACAGCGCAAGCGGCGGGACAAAGCTGAACGCGGCGTTTACACCGGAACGCATACCGCTCACTGTTTGAGTGAGCGGCAGGAATTCAATAATTTTTCGTAGAATCAGCGGAAAACGATCCAGCGGGAAAAATGTACCGCAAAGAAACGACATCGGCGTTATTATAAAGTTTGAAGTCTTGGCCATATCAGCATGAGAATCGATACAAAGCCCGGCAATGAAACCTATCGTGGAAAACACCGCGCAATTCAGCACAATAAGCAGAAAAAAATACCAGTCCAGACGCAGCCTCGCGTTAAACAAGAACGAAGCCGCTATAATAAGGACGGCGCTGTAAAGACAGCGGAGGATATTTGCGGTGATGCGGGCAAGCGTAAAAACCGGCATACTAATTGGACTTATCATCACAGTTTCAAAAGTTTTTTGGTATATACGCGCCATATTTACATCGTTGGCTATCACACTAAAACCCTGCGTCATGCCATTCATCGCTATTATGCCGGGAGTTACAAAAGCCGTGTAGCTAATACCCCCAACCATAAGAGCGCCGCCCAGCCCCCAGCCAAACGCGATAAGGTACAACAAAGGCCCCAGCAACGCGCTTAAACTTATATCAAACAGCTTATTTTTAAATAAAATCCACTCTTTCCAGAGTATAGTAACAAACTGCCCCACTTAAAATCCTCAAATAGGTGAACACCCCTGTTTTTCAGCGCGCGTCCAGCCGTTTTTTGGTCAATTTGATAAAAGCGTCCTCAAGATTCGCCTCTCGCGCCTTGAATTCGCCGCTCAAACACGATGCCGCCGCCACAGCCTCGGCGCGGCTGTCAAAAAAACGCTGCGCGGTCTCGCCATTTTCAAAGTATTCCAAAACAAAATTGCCAGCCTCGCTGATAATTTCAGCCGGCGACCCCGTCCGCTTCAACAAACCACTGTCCATCATACCCACCCTTGAACAAAGCGTCTGCGCCTCTTCAAGGTAATGCGTTGTAAGCAAAATCGTTAAACCCTGCTTTTGAAGCTCCCGCAACAAATCCCAGATACGCCGCCGCCAAGCCGCGTCAAGCCCCACAGTTGTTTCATCAAGCAAAAGGATTTCAGGCTCGTGCATCAGCGCCTTAACAATCATCAATTTTCGCTGCATACCGCCGGAAAAAGTCTTGGCTTTGTCATTTTTACGCTCAACTAAAGCGGCAAATTCAAGCAATTCGGCAGAACGCCGCCTCCGTTGACGCGGTGAAAGCCCGTAAAGCCGTCCATGGTATTCAAGATTTTGCAAAGCGGAAAGCTCGCCTTCAAGATTAGAATACTGCGGCACAACCCCCATGCGCCGTTTAGCGCGTGTCAAATTGCGGTCTATGCGCTCGCCGTCTATGCTGACAATGCCGGAATCCGGAGCGATATGCGTTGTCGTCATCCGCAGAAGCGTTGTTTTGCCAGCGCCATTCGGCCCCAAAAGCCCAAAAAACTCGCCTCGCCCTATTTTGAGCGAAAAATCTTTTACAGCGCCAATCGCGCCGTAACTTTTACAGACATTTTCGTATACGATCATTTGCCATTACGCGCGTCTTTCGCTTAAAAACTGCTCTTTGGCGACCTTGAACGAACCGGCGGAGCGGTTTATCAAATCCTCGTTCACGCAATATGCAAAACGCACCCACCCCGGAGCGCCAAAAGCGGAACCCGGCACACCCAGTATAAGATGTTTTTTTAACACATCAACGAAAGCCAAATCATCACCGCCGGCCGGAACCTTGCAGAATATATAAAACGCGCCTTCGGGATTTATGTACGACAGCCCCGCGCTGTCCAGAACGCGCTTAAAAACCATCCGCCGGTTTGCGTAAATATCCACAGCCGCCTTAACTTCCACCAATTCAGCTATACAGCGCTGCATGAGCGCGGGGGCGTTCACATAACCTAGCACACGGGTCGCGTATATCAGCGCGTTTATCAATACATCCGCGTCATCGTTTTGCGGACACACCGCGATATAGCCGATTCTTTCGCCTGGAAGCGACAGGTTTTTTGAGTATGACGAAGCGACAATTGAATGGGGATACGTACAAAGGACGGGCGGCGTTACAATGCCATCGTATGTTAATTCGCGATAAGGCTCGTCGGCGATTAGATAAGGATAGCGCCCCGTTTTTTTCCCGTGCCGTAACAAAACAACCGAGAGCTCTTCGAGCGTTTCCGCCGGGTAAACACGTCCTGTGGGGTTGTTCGGGGAATTTATCAGAACAGCCGCCGTCTTGTCGCTTAAGGCCGCCTGTATCGCGTCAACGTTCAAATTGAAGTTCGCGGCGGCTTCGGCTTCGACAAGTACGCCGCCATGGTTAGCGGTATATGCGCGATACTCCATAAAATAGGGCTTGCAAACAACAACCTCGTCTTCCGGGTTCAGAATAGATTTTAAGATAACGTTCAAAGCGCCCGCAGCCCCCACCGACATGATTACACAGCGCCCGTCAAGCGCGACACCCTGCTCGCGGGATATTTTCCGCGCCAGCGCGTCTCTTACGTGCTGATACCCGGCATTAGGCATATATCCATGAGAACCCGCGGCGTTTTCCGTTGCCAGTCGCAACAGGGTTTTACGAAAGGCTTCCGGCGGGTCTATATCGGGGTTGCCGATAGAAAAATCAAATACATTAACATCCCCGTATTTTTTTTTTAACACGCCTCCTTCTTCAAACATTTTGCGAATCATTGAAGAAGAACCCAGCGCCTTTTGAATAGATCGAGATACCGGCATACAAAGCCCCCTTGGAACAGTTTATAGCGAAAGACTCCGTATGTGAATCCCCGTTGTATTAGGAACATCAATTCTTGCTTTAAAGATTTTTTATACTGAGAATTGCTGACACCGGATAGCGCGACATGGAATACCGCAACGCCTAACTAGCGGGTTTGCCGGGTCTGATAATAATATTTTTGTGAAATGAAGTTTTCACCCTCGCGCTTTTCCTGCGCGGCGCGAGGGTGTTTTGGTTTTTAGTTCATTTACTCGTTCACTTCTTCTGTTCTAATAACGCCGTTTATTATGGCGATATTATAGATTTTTCCCGCTTCAAAGTTTACTCTTGACGATGTTTCTTTTATCGTCCCCCCTACCGCGGTAGGTCCCATATTAGACATACCAGTTAGCGTATGCGCACCCGCCGGAACCTTAATGGAATAAACGTTATTTATCACCTCTTGAGCAAAAATATTGTCACCAGGCGACAAATCCCCGTTCCATTGTACATCAATGCCGTCAAACTTTGTAATAATTGAGGAGTACCAAGTACCACCAAATTCACCAATGCGAAGCGTTGCGTCATCGCTTTCCGGAATGGTTGAATCATAACGTCCGGCTTCAATTACGCGTACTCGTGTACTAACGCACCCTACAGCCAACATTCCAAATGCCAGCATTAACATTAACATTCCTAGAATTTTTTTTGCCATATTTCTCTCCTTAATCTTTGGCAAGCAAAGCTAAAAACCGGTTCATATAATTAAAAATTTGCCCGGCTTTTTTTATTCACGAATCATATTGCCCGTCTCTATATATCCGAATGATTAGTTTATGTCATGGCTATATCCTTAACTCCGCGCCGGAATTGTAACAGCGCGAATTTTCAGAGATAGCTATTGTGAGACGGCGGCAATATCCGCTAGTGAATAAACTGTTATAAGCCTGTTTTAGACGGTGGTGGGGATTTAAGCAATGCTGTTTGTGGTTTCAAAAATAGAAAGACGCGACATATAAAGCTGATTATATTAGCATGATGAGGCGACGCAGTTCCTTTTTGACCTCCTTGACCCAGTATAGTAGTATTATACATAAAGAGAGTATGAGACATGGGGTCGGCAGTGTCAAGACTATATCCTGTATTCGCACCAGAGCGGCGGTGGTTGGCTTTTTTAAGCCGCTAAAAATCCGGCTTTGCGTCCAACGCCCATCGGCGACCCGTCTTTCTGTTGTCTGAAATTGGCGTTGTAAAAGAAAAACTCCGGCCATTGTAGAGAGTGTCAATGTGCAGGAGGGTCTGCCGGCATGAAAGGCTTAACACACCCTGTGTGCTAAGCTTTTCGCGTTTTGCTAATTGTCCGTGTATATGTACGGGAAGCGGACGATTACGATACCGCTTGCGCCGCCGCCGCCTTGTTTGCCGCCGGCAGTGCCCCCCCCCCCCCCGCCTTGTCCGCCGCCGGGATAGGCATTGCCATAAAACATATATTTTTTCACAGCGACTAAGCCGCCGGCTGCGGATCGACCTTGTCTACCAACGCTGAAGTATCGCCTTTACCGCGGAACCGGAGCACGTTCACCATGAAGATATTTAGCTTATTCACGATGTTAGGCGGCAGC
>JAIRZA010000208.1 GCA_031267475.1 Spirochaetaceae bacterium
TTTTTGAATTCGGAATTGCCGCCCCGCCGTATATTGTCATTCCAAAACGTAAAGCGATAAACTATTTCCATGAATAAGTTCATCTTTGTATCGGGCGGCGTATGCTCCAGTTTGGGAAAAGGAGTGGCGGCTTCGTCATTGGGGGCGCTGCTTGAAGGACGCGGTTTTAATGTCCGCATGGTAAAATGCGACCCATATATCAATGTTGACGCCGGAACCATGAGCCCGTACCAGCACGGCGAGGTGTACGTTACGGACGACGGCGCGGAGACAGACCTCGACCTTGGAAACTACGCCCGCTTTACTTCGGGGCCGCTCTCTTGCGCCAATTCTATCACAACAGGGCAAATTTATGACGCGGTTATTCGTAAAGAACGCGAAGGGCGCTACCTTGGGCGCACCATTCAAGTGATTCCGCATATCACGGACGAAATCAAGCGGCGTATCCTTGCCGTGGCCAATGAAAGCCCGGACAATGATGTTGTAATTGTCGAGATAGGCGGCACTGTCGGGGATATTGAATCCATCCCGTTCCTAGAGGCCGCCCGCCAGATGATTCACGAAATGGGCAGGAACAACGCCATCTCGGTTCACCTTACGCTGATACCGGAAGTGGCGGGCGCGGAGCTTAAAACAAAGCCTACGCAGCACTCTGTAAAGGCCATGCAGGAATTGGGGATTCAGCCGGATATTCTCATTTGCCGCTCTCCCGTGATGCTGGACGAGGCTACGCGCCGCAAAATAGCCTTGTTTACCAATGTTGAAAACGAAGCTGTGATTGTCTCCTATGATGTGGATACAACGATATATCAGGTGCCGCTTGTGTTTTACGAACAAAAGTTGGACCAAATCGCGCTTAAAAAGATGGGTGTGGAGGTCAGACACGCCAATCTTTCGGCTTGGTATTCGATGATGGATAAATTCAACGCGAGGAACGGCAGGGTTCGCGTCGGCGTCGTGGGCAAATATATGGAACTGCACGACGCTTACAAGTCCGTGTACGAGGCGCTTTTTCACGCGGGACTTGCCTGCGGCGTGGAAATGGAGATTGTTAAAATCGATTCCGCGCAGTTAGAGACTGTCCCGAACCTTGACGACGTGCTTGGGTCCGGCGGCGGCGCTCCGGTGGACGGCGTTTTGGTCCCCGGCGGTTTTGGCGAGCGCGGTGTAGACGGCATGGCGCAGGCGGCGGCTTGGGCGCGGACGCGCAAAGCGCCGTACTTTGGAATATGTCTTGGAATGCAGGTGATGGTTATTGAATGGGCGCGTAATGTGCTGCGCTGGGAAAACGCTAATTCCACTGAATTTTCGCACGATACAGCGTATCCGGTTGTAAGTTTGCTGGAAGATCAGGTTGATGTGCAGATGATGGGCGGCACGATGCGGCTTGGCAACAGTGAAAGCCATGTCCGCGAGGGTACGCTGCTAAAATCCGCTTACGGCGAGGCTGTTATTCACGAGCGGCACCGGCATCGTTATGAATTTTCGAATAAATATCGCGCCGGTATGACTGGCTCCGGCTTGGTTATTAGCGCGTTTACTCATGATAACGCCCTTGTTGAATCCGTTGAATGGCCGGATCATCCTTGGGGGGTGGGCGTTCAGTTTCATCCAGAATTTAAATCCAAGCCTACGGCGGCGCACCCATTGTTTACGGCTTTTGTGGAGGCGGTCATAAAAAACGCCGCCGGCCGTAAGAAACAGGGCGCTTGACTACCGCCGGCAAACCGGCAAACCGGCGTAAAAAATCCCCAAACAGTGTTGTTTACGCGCCTCAACTTCGCCGGGGAACACTCATTCCCACGCCAAAACTCAGCCGCATTTTGCCAGCCTTTGCTTCGTAAAGCCCTTATCCGGACGGCAAAGCATTGTGAACGGATGAGAGAAGGTTATGCGAAATACCGCCTAAAACATTGTATCAAAATGACCCAAAATAACAACTTGACAATATTCAGGAAACATAACATATTGAAATAATGGAAATTCGAGCGGATGTTTATCAAGGTGATGCAGGCATTATTCTTCAGGATATAGACGATAACACCGTTGATTTAATTGTAACTTCTCCGCCTTACGCTGATCAAAGAAAGGATACCTATGGAGGAGTTCACATAAATAAATATGTAGAATGGTTTCTGCCAATATCTCAAGAATTATTGCGTGTATTAAAACCAAGCGGGACATTTATTTTAAATATTAAAGAGCGGGTATCAAGCGGTGAAAGAAGTACTTATGTTATTGAATTAATATTGGAAATGAAAAAACAAGGATGGTTATGGACAGAGGAATTTATATGGCATAAAAAAAATTGTTATCCTGGAAAATGGCCAAACCGTTTTAGGGATGCTTGGGAACGATTATTGCAATTTAATAAAACGAAACAATTCAATATGTATCAGGAAGCAGTCATGGTTCCGATGGGGGATTGGGCAAAAACACGTCTGCGTAATTTAAGTGAAACGGATAAAATTCGTGATAATTCAAAAGTTGGTAGTGGTTTTGGAAAGAATATTTCAAATTGGATAGGTAGAAAATCGGCATATCCAACCAATGTTCTTCATTTAGCCACAGAATGTAGTAACAAAAATCATAGCGCGGCATTTCCCGAAGAATTACCATGCTGGTTTATTAAGCTCTTCACAAAAGAGAATGATACAGTAATGGATCCATTTATGGGATCATGAACGACAGTATTTGCGGCTCAAAAACTAAGAAGAAATTCAATAGGAATAGAAATTCTTGAAGATTATTATAGTGCTGTAAAAAGATCGTTAAAAGAGATAGAACTATATTTGTTTGATAAAGAAGAGACGGCTTATGGCTAATTTATCAATAGACGATGTTATCGAATATGTTGAACAGAATATTTCAGTTTTTCATGAAAAGAGAATATCAAAAATTAGCAAGCTAAAATTGAAAGAAGTTATCCGGAAGAAAAATCCTTATCTGTTCAAAGCAAAATATCTACAAACTGCGGAAGCAATAATAAAGGAAATAGTAAACGCATATATTTCATCTAGTGAAGAAACTATGTTTGGGGATTGGTTGGAGGGTTTGGCAATATTTATTAATCAAAAAGTTTATTCGGGTTGGAAATCCGGGATAAAAGGGATTGATCTTGAATTTGACAAAGATGGTATCAGGTATATAGTCGCAATAAAATCAGGTCCCAACTGGGGTAATAGTTCTCAAATTGAGAAATTGATAAATAATTTTAATACTTCAAAGAAGACATTACGAACAAGTAATTCCAATTTAAATATTGTATGTATAAATGGATGTTGTTATGGAAAAGATAATAACCCTGATAAAGGTTCATATTATAAATATTGTGGTCAAGTATTTTGGGAATTTATCGGAGGAAATGAAAATATTTATACGGACATTATTGAACCGCTTGGTCATAAAGCAAAAGAACGTAATGATGATTATATGATAAAATATTCTCAAATGATAAACAGATTTACAAAAGAATTTATAGAATTATTTTGCGATGATAGTGGTAATATAGATTGGAATAAATTAGTAAAATTTAACTCAGAGAAAAAAATATAAAAAGGCAGTATATCCCCAAACAGTACTAAACGCGGCAAGTTTTTTAGGCTCGCCGTATTTAACGCGCTCGTCCGCTAAAAGGCGCTTCTAAAAAATCAATCTACCGTAATGAGCGTGTAGTCTCCGGATCCCAGCCCTATTTTTTCGGCGTGGATTATTTGCGAGATACCGTCTGTCGTCGGGTGAACATCAACAAAATGGTCTCCGTGCGTTTGCGCTACTTCCGCCAGAACACTTGTAGCCACCACAGGCGCGGCGTTAGCGGCGTCTAGGCAGGCTTTGTCCAGCGCCACCGGATCGAAACTCGCAAACATACCAATATCGGGAATTATCGCCGCGTCGTTCTCGCCATGACAGTCGCAGTACGGCGACACCTGATTCACAACGCTGATGTGGAAATGCGGGCGGCCGTCCAGCACGGCTTTGGCGTACTCCGCCATTTTACAATTTAGTTTTACACTGCTGGAGCTGGTGCGGTTTACAATCGCGTGATAGTGGCAAATTCCAATACAGCGCCCGCAGCCCGCGCATTTTTCCGGGTCTATATACGCCTTCTTGTCAGCGCCATAAGAGATCGCCCCCTGAGCGCAGATTTTGGCGCACTGCCGGCAGCCGGTGCAGTTTTTTGCCCTTACTTCCGGCTTTCCATCGTTGTGCATCAACATTTTTCCGGCGCGGCTGCCGGACCCCATGCCGACATTCTTAATCGCGCCGCCAAAGCTCGCTACCTCGTGCCCCTTAAAGTGGTTGAGTGAAATTAAGATGTCCGCGTCCATAATCGCGCGGCCAATACGCGCCGTCTTACAGTATTCGCCGCCAACAACCGGAACTTCTATGTCGTCCATTCCTTTAAGACCGTCCGCGATTATGTTCTGCACACCGGTCGAGATTGGGGTGTAGCCGTTCTCGAAGGCGGCGTCCATGTGCACGATAGCGTTGTTGCGCCGTCCAACATACAATGTGTTACAGTCGGTTAGAAACGGAAGCCCGCCATTGCGTTTTACATGATCCGCCACCACTTTTGAAAAGTTAGGGCGCAAAAACGCAAGATTTCCCGGCTCGCCAAAATGAATCTTGATTGCGGTATATTTGTGTTCGAATTCAATCTTGTCTATTTCCGCCTTTGTGATGAGCCTTTCAAGTTTTTTCAAAAGGCTGTCGCCCATTTTACAGCGCATATTCGTAAAATACACTTTTGATTTGTCCATTTTTGTTATATCCTTATAAAAATAAAAAAAATCGCGCTTATATAAGCCCGTACTTTTTGAAAGCCTTTTCTATGCCGTTTCCACGCACGGTACCGGTTATGTCGCCGGCTATTTTCTTTAACTCGTCTGTCGCGTTGCCCATGGCGACGCCGAGCCCCGCGTATTTCAGCAATGTGCGGTCGTTGTCGCTGTCGCCGAACGCGATCACGTCTTTCCTCTCAAAACCATGATACTCCGCGACTATTTTAGCCGCCGCCCCTTTGTGTACGCCGGGCGGACCCATCTCGCCGCCGGCCATTCCGGGCAGCGGGATGGACAGGCGGAACAGTTCAAACTCGCTGCCAAAATCCCTCTTAATGCTTTCAAATGTAACGCCGCCGGACTCCCAAAAAACTATTTTCCGTATATCGTCGCGGTACAGATTATCGTTAATCCAAATGCAGTCTTTGAATATCTGCCGCATGAATACAGACTCGACTAACCGCGCTATTGTCCATGGCTTTCCGGCGTGGCGCTCCTTAAAAAAAGATTTAAGATACGGACCGGCAATCTGCCCGTCAGCAAGCTCCAGTGTATACGCCGTCTTGTGTTCGTTAAAATAATCAACAATGCGGCGCAGTACATCAAGTTTTATGGCGGCTTGGAACAGCAGCTTTTCCGCCGCGCCGCCGCTGTTAGTCGCGCCGGTCTGGACGTACGCTCCGCCGGAGCTTATAACGCCGTCAAAGCCTATCTTGAATATGGGGGCGCATATCTGCGAGCGCGATCTGCCGGTGCAGATGTACAGTATATGCCCGTTTTTCCGCGCAGCGCGGCAGGCTCGTTTGGCGGAATGTGGTATGTAGTTGTCTTCAGAAAGTGTGCCGTCAATATCTAAAAAAATAATTTTCATATAATAATTTTTCCTTAAACAGCGGTTTGTCAAACATTTTTACTAAACGGCGTTTAGTAAATCCGCTTATCAAGCCCGCTTGCCCGCGCTTGGGGTTAGCCTCGCCGGGCGTTATGCCAAAAAGTTCATTTATTTTTGATTTTGGCCCATGTATCGCGCAAGCCTACTGTTTTGTTAAAGACGGGTCTGCCGTCCGCCCCGTCTTCGGTATCGCGTACAAAGTAACCGTGCCTCTCAAACTGAAAGAATCCCCCGCCTCCCTCTCCGCCAATCGCCGGCGGAACCGCCTGCCGCAGACAGGGCTCGGCTAACGCGCCGTTGATGCTTGTGAGGGAGCCGGGATTAAGATTGTCAGCCAGAGTCTTGCCGGGCGGAACATCCATAGGATGTTCCGGCGTAAACAGGTAATCGTAAATTTTTACATCGATAGGCATGGCGCTCGCGGCGGACACCCAATGGATGGTCCCTTTGATTTTCCGGTTGTCTACCGCGTTGCCGCCTTTTGTCGCCGGATCGTACACGGCGCGGACGGCGGTGATGTTTCCGGCTTCGTCTTTGTCAAAGCCTGTGCAGGTGATGATAAACCCATAGCGCAGACGCACACTGTTGCCCGGATAAAGCCGGTAATACTTAGGCGGCGGCGTTTCTTCAAAATCGTCCCGCTCTATCCATATTTCGCGGGTAAACCGGATTTTCCGTTTGCCAGCGCTTTCGTCTTCCGGGTTGTTCACCGCGTCCAGCGTTATATCCTCGTCAGCCGCCATGTTTTCTATGATGAGTTTCAGCGGCTTCAGCACCGCCATAACGCGCAGGGCGCGTTTGTTAAGGTCTTCGCGCAGGCAATATTCAAGCAAAGCTGAATCGACTGTGCTGTCTGTTTTAGAAACGCCTATGCGGAGCATGAAGTCGCGAAGAGCCGCCGGTGTATAACCGCGCCGGCGGAGTCCGGCAAGCGTGGGCATACGGGGGTCGTCCCAGCCGGAAACTTGCTTTGTCTGCACAAGCTGCAACAGGTAGCGCTTGGACAGAACAGTATGCGTCATGTTGAGCCGGGCGAACTCTATCTGCCTGCTTGGAAAAACTTCCGCCTCTTTGATGAACCATTCGTACAAGGGGCGGTGAATCTCGTATTCAAGCGAACAGAGCGAGTGTGTTACTCCCTCTTTCGCGTCTGAAAGCGGGTGCTGAAAATCGTACATGGGATAGATACACCACGCGGCGCCTGTCCGGTAGTGTTTTTCACGCCTGACGCGGTACATAACCGGGTCGCGCATCACGAGGTTGGGGTGCGTCATGTCTATTTTCGCCCTCAGCGTCTTAGCGCCGTCGGCGAATTCACCGTCCCGCATACGCTTAAACAGGTCAAGGTTCTCGTCAACGCCGCGGTCCCGGTACGGGCTGTTCCTGCCCGGCGGTGTTTCTGTGATGTTGTTCTTGTCCACCGCTGTTCCGCGGTATTCCCGCATCTCGTCTTCGGAAAGGTCGTCCACATAGGCGTGTCCTTTCCTGATTATCTTGACGGCAAGTTCGTAAAGGTATTCGTAATAGTCCGAAGCGTAGTATTCGCGGTCATCCCAATCAAAACCAAGCCATTTTATGTCCCGTTTTATAGCTTCTACATAAGAAATGTCTTCTTTTTCAGGATTCGTGTCGTCAAAACGCAGGTTGCATTCGCCGTGAAACCGCGCCGCCATTGAAAAATCAATCGACATTGCTTTGCAGTGCCCAATGTGCAGCCATCCGTTAGGTTCCGGCGGAAAACGAGTGCGTACATAATCAAAGCGTCCGTTTGCAAGGTCTTCTTTTATAAAATCGCTTATAAAATCATTTGTTTCCGCAATAATTTCAACGCCGCTCATACAAAAAGTCTGCCGGAATCCCCGCCCGCTGTCAAGGCAACGCGGGGCGCG
>JAIRZA010000003.1 GCA_031267475.1 Spirochaetaceae bacterium
TTATCACTACGAGCCTTTGAACGCGGCGGAGCTTTCAGAGATTACAGACGCTTGGCTGGATAAATATCATTTCTACCGTCCCCATGAGGCGCCCGGTTTCTTGACGCCGCGCCATCAAGATGGCGCGCCATCTTCGATAGCGGCTCAGTTTTCCGCCGCTGTTGGAGTATCCATTCCAATTTTGGCGGGGGTGTCCTATTCATAGTGAGTACGGACACCGCCTTTACCCAAATAGCTTTTTATACTAAAGTAGCAAAAGAGATTGTAAAAATTCGCTTTAAGGCTTGATATTTGGCCGGCGGATATAAGGATGGCGGACATGGATTGGAAAAAAAAGGATGTTCCTGCGGAGATAGTTAAAGACATTTCAAAAAAATATGACTGCGATTTATTAACAGCGTCAATCCTTGCAAGACGCGGCATAACAGCGCCGGCGGATATTCAGTTTTTCTTAGAGCGCGGGAAACGCTATTTAAGAAACCCCTTCCTGCTTCAAGGCATGGATAAAGCTGTAAAGCGTATTCTTGACGCAAAGGAAGAAGGCGAAAAAATCCTAGTATTCGGCGACCGGGACGCTGACGGAGTAACGAGCATCACCATCATGGTAGAACTGCTGCGATCCTTGGATATGGATGTAAGCTGGAAACTGCCGCAGGGCGACGAGCCTTACGGCCTTACAATGGAAGCGATAGAGGAATTTGCATCTCAATCCGGTACATTGATCATAACGGTGGATTGCGGTATTTCAAATAGCGCGGAAGTTGAGAAAGCCAACGAGTTAAATATAGATGTGATTGTAACAGACCATCACAGACCGCAAGAAACGCTGCCGGCGGCGTATACGATTATAGACCCAAAGATAAAAAAAGACGACGAGTATATTTATCCATTCCCCGACCTTGCGGGCTGCGGCGTGGCCTACAAACTAGCCAGCGCGATACGTTTTGCGTTGAAAAGCGCGTACTACGAACAGCCCGTTTGCCTGTTAAATACACGCCCCGCCAACGGCGACGCTTGGGTCGTCGAAACGTTGAAACTGCGTAATCTGCTAGTTATTGACAGATTGACTGAAACTATCGTGCCTGGAACCGCCAGTATAAACGACACGCGGCTTGGGGCTTTTTTTTCAAACCAGCTTATATTTACATGGGACGCGCCTCTGCAAAAGAAAACACTGGCGAAAATTTTTGGAAACAATATAGAGTTTAATATGGCGGGTCTACAATCGGAAATAGGCGATGCTATGCCGGTTGTAGCCGGTAAAAGCCTTTTTCGGCTTAAAGAGATTTCGCGCTTGGCGCGTTACGCTCAAAATTCGTTTGGCGAATTGGATGTTTTTTACAACCTGTTTGTTTCTTACGTGCAAAAAAAGGAAGGCCTTTTGCTGGACGGCGACGAATTTGATTTACAGCTTGCCGCGGTTGGAACAATCTCGGATTTAATGCCGCTGCACGATGAAAACCGCGTCATAGCCCAAGCCGGTATCGAAGCGATTAACAAAAAAATGCATCCGGGACTTTCGGATATTGCGTTCAAACTGGGACTTTCCGGACGCAAACTGTCATCCGTCGAAATTTCATGGCAGATATGCCCGGTAATAAATTCCGCCGGACGCATGGGAAACGGAAACGCTTCAGCGCGGCTTTTGCTTGGAAAAGACCCAAAAGAACGAGACCGCCTCGCCGCTGAAATTATCGCTATGGACGCCGAGCGCAAAGATTTAGGCGCCAGAGTCTGGGCTATCGCGTATCCGATGGCCAGTGAAAACCTTGAGACTTACAGTGAAAACCTTGCGTTTGCGTGGGGCGACGACATTCCACGCGGAGCTACAGGAATCACGGCAAACCGGCTTTGCACTCATTTTAAACTGCCCTCTCTTGTAGTCTCGTTTAACGACGATATAGCGACAGGCTCGCTGCGCTCCGCGCGAGGATATGATTTGCAGGGACTTCTGGATCAATGCGCCGATTTATTTATTGATTGGGGCGGACACGGATACGCCGCCGGCTTTAGCATTAATAAAAGCAACTGGGACGCTTTTTTGGAACGCTTGCGACTAGCGGCAAAAACGATAGAATTCAGCGTCGCAAAACCAGACACGGATACCATTTGCGTTGACGCGGAGCTGCCTCTTTCGTACCTTAGCCCTGATATTTTCAAAATAATCGATATATTCAGGCCATACGGGAAAGATAACAAAGAATTAGTATTCCTATCACGCGGCTTGAAGGTGTCCAGTATTGGCTTCATTGGAAGACTTGACGCGCGGCACGTGAAGTTGACGCTTGACACGGGCAGGTACAAGTGGGCGGGAATTTACTGGAATGCCGCTGAAAAAGTGAACACCGAGTTTACGTTGAATGACACCGTTGACGCGATATTCAGAATCGAGCGCAACTGGTTCAAGGGAAGCGAGACGCCGCAAATCTGTATTCATGACTTACAGAGGCAGGTATGACGCCGCGTTGTGATTCCGTTTTGCGCTTTTGTTACCTGTCGCTTTGTTTTGTTTTTATCGCGTGTTTTTCTCAACCCCATCTGGCAAACCCGCTTCCGCCGCCGGAAGCGGACACCACAGCGGCTAATGAAGAATACTTTGATATTTGGAAAGACAACCCTGATGATTTTTACGCAATCGTTGGCGAGTCTCCGCGTCCGGGCGATCCGGTTACCGTAATTTTTCTTCCGGCGCAAAATAAATCGCCTAGCGACGAGGTGTCTCGGAACGAGACACCTGATCATTCCGGGACACCTCGTCCTGAGCAGCTTTCGCTGGTAAGCGGCGGCGGCAGGCGGCTGGGAGGAGCGGCGTTTTTTGACTGGACGCTTGACGATGATGGACATACAGTTAAGGCCTGTGTATTTGCCGTCCCGTCAACGTTTGACGGCGACACGGCGACAATAAGGGCGGGGGACACAGACATTTTTAAGCTAAGCGTCAAAGAGCGCGGCTTTGTGGCGGAAGATATACCACTTAATCCAAGCAATACCGCCTTGCGCACCATTCCCGATCCAAGGAAAACCGCCGAAGCGGAGCGGCTCTGGGCTATACTTTCACGGAACGGCGACACTGTATACACCACCGGACCATTTACACCGCCTGTAGCGGCGGACACACGCCGTACAAGTTTTTTTGGAGACCGCAGGGTGTACAGATATTCAAACGGTAAAAGCGACACAGCGGTACACGCCGGCATAGATTACGGCGTTCCAACCGGTACGCCGGTGCGCGCTTGCGCGGCAGGCAAGGTGGTGCTTGCAGGCGAGCGTGTCGTAACCGGCAACTCAGTAATCATAGAGCACTTGCCGGGAATGTATTCAATCTATTATCATCTTGATAAAATATATGCGGAAGAGAACCTTACGGTAGGGGAGGGGGATGTCATAGGACTTTCCGGCGCAACCGGTCTTGCGACAGGCCCGCACCTGCACTGGGAGCTAAGAGTCGCGGCGGAAAATACCGACCCGGACATTTTGTGCGCTCGCCCAATTCTTGACAGAGAAGCGGCGAAAAAAATTATATACGAAAGGAGAGAGGAAATTTATGCCAAACCATAGAGATGAAAGACTTGGAAAACTGATACAGGAGAAGATTGGAGCCCTAATCGTTGAGGGCAAGATAAAAGATCCGCGGGTAGACAGCTTTTTGTCCGTTACTCGCGCCGATGTTTCAAACGATTTATCTTACGCCGATGTGTATATATCGAGCTTTAAATCTGAAAACGGCCTGTCAGAAGGAGTTGCGGGACTGCAAAGCGCCGCCGGTTTTATTCAGTCAAAACTTGCGTCGGTTTTGCATATACGCCAGACCCCGCATCTGCGTTTTCACGCCGACCTCGGCCCGCGTAAAAGTTTTGAATTGAATCAGAAAATTGACGAATTGGCGCAGCCTTCCGTCGATGGACAGAGCGATAGAGACGATGACGCCGCTAATTGAACCTCGTGTTCTGAAGGGCTTTAGGGATTTTCTTCCCGCCGCCGAAATTGAGCGCCGTTCTTTAATTGAGCGCGTTGAATCTGTTTTTCGCGCTTTTGGTTTCGCGCCCATAGATACTCCGGCGCTTGAATATACGGAAGTTTTACTTGGAAAGGCGGGCGGCGAAACAGAAAAACAAATATACCGCTTCACCGATAACGGCGGGCGCGATGTGGCGTTGCGTTTCGACCTAACAGTGCCGTTTGCGCGTTTCGCGGCTGAACATCGCGCCGTTCTGCAACTTCCATTCAAACGCTACCATATTGCTAAAGTATGGCGCGGCGAAAATACCCAGCGCGGGCGTTATCGTGAATTTACTCAATGCGATTTTGACTGCATAGGCAGCGACAGCGCGGCGGCGGATTTTGAAATCCTTTCGATGATGAAGGAAGCTCTCGCAGCGGCGGGCGCGCCGGCGATCACTATACGGCTGAATCACCGCGGGTTGTTTAACCGTTTTTTACAAACAATAGACGCAGCCGGCAAATCAATAGAAATTTTGCGCGTCGTTGATAAACTTGCCAAAATAGGCAAGGACGATGTACTGCGGCTGCTTTCCGGTGTGCTTGACGATAAACAGGCGCGAAAAATCATTGACTATGTTGAAACAAAAGGCTCGTGGGATGAAACCTTAGACGCGATGACGGCCGCCGCCGGCGGGGATAATCCCGATTCGGAGCGGCTCAAAACTCTGCGCGACTTTATGATTGACAATGAGATACAGGATACATTCAAGATAGACCCCTCAATAACACGCGGTTTGGATTACTACACTGGAGTTGTTTTTGAGACCACGCTCGATGATATGCCGTCCATAGGCTCTGTATGCTCCGGAGGGCGTTATGACAAGCTCACCGGATTGTATTCAAAGGACGCTTTGAGCGGCGTTGGTTCATCGATAGGTCTTGACCGCCTGCTTGCCGCGCTTGAGGCGCTTGAAAAAATCAAGAAGCGCGAAACCTACGCTGATCTTTTTGTGGTTTGTATTGATGAAACACGGGGCGGTGTTTATCAGCGCATAGCCGGCAAGTTTCGGGAAGCAGGCGTTTCTTGCGAAGTGTTTTTCGAGGCGAAGAAACAGAGCGCCCAGTTCGCGTGGGCTGAAAATAAGGGGATACGCTGGGCGCTGATTGACGCTGGGGACGGCCGTGTAATACTGCGGGATCTGGCGGCGCGGCGAAATAGCGCGGAGCTTTCGGTAAGCGACGCGGTACTCTTTTTGAAAAAAAATATTTTATAGTGTGAATATAGCGTTTTTTTCGTTTACAGATTGCGGCGCCCAGCTCAAAAACCGTTTAAGCGCCTACCTGACGCGAAGCGGCCATGAAATCTTTACATTGCCCGAACTGAGCCTTAAAGAGCAAGCGGCCGCCGCCTTTGAAAGCGCCGGGGCTCTGATTTTTATAGGCGCCGCCGGTATAGCGGTGCGCGTGATCGCGCCGTTTGTACATTCAAAACTTAGCGACCCAGCCGTTATTGTGATTGACGAGCTGGGAACATGGATAATACCGCTGCTTGGCGGGCATATAGGCGGCGGAAACGAGCTTGCGCGTTCAGTCGCGCTGTTTTTGGAAGCGGAGGCGGTTATAACAACCGCGACAGATACGCGCAAAATTTTTGCGGTAGACGTGTGGGCGGGCAAACAGAATCTGGCAATATCGTCTATGGAAAAAGCAAAAAAAGTTTCGGCGGCGCTGCTGAAAGGCGGCGAATTGTGGATGCGGTCGGATTATCCTATTTCAGGAACGCCGCCGCGGGGAATAGCATATCAGTCTAACGGCGGAAAGACGGCGGGCTTCGGAATAATAGTATCCATGAAACGCGAATTAGACGACAACCCGCTGCGGCTTATACCGCGCCGTGTTTACGTTGGCATAGGATGCCGTAAAGGTGTGGAAGCCGCCGCGATAGCCGAAATTTTTGATTCAGTCCTCGAATCGTTTAACCTTGACAGCCGC
>JAIRZA010000148.1 GCA_031267475.1 Spirochaetaceae bacterium
CGCCGCGGTAGATTCCGGTTTGGAGCAGTCGTCCGAGGCTCGCTTTTCCGCTTCGCGTACAGAGAATCCTTCGTTTAGTATTTCTGAAAACAACTTTTCCTGCGCCTCCGGCGAATCAAGCGACAGAATCGCGCGAGCGTGGCCGGCGCTTATACCTCCGGTCTTTAAGGCATTCTGCATTTCAGGCGGCAATTTTAGCAACCGCATCGCGTTTGCCAATGTTGAACGGTTTTTGCCAAGACGCGCCGCAGCCTGATCCTGCGATAATTTTGCGGTTTCCATTAGGTGTTTATAAGCGGCGGCCTCCTCTATTGGATTAAGGTCCGCCCGTTGAATATTTTCTACAAGAGCCACGGCAATACGCTGTTCATCGCTAAACTTTCGGATTATAGCGGGAATTTCGGAAAGCCCGGCCATACGCGCGGCGCGGCTGCGGCGCTCGCCGGTGATGATTGTGTATGAGCCGTTTTCTTCTTCCTCGACAATGATAGGTTGTATAACCCCATGCTGCTTAATAGAAGCCGCTAATTCTTTCAGAGCGTCTTCGTCAAAATTCTTACGCGGCTGATCCGGATTGGCGGAAATTTTATCCAACGGCAACATTACATCGCCGCCTCTGCCGGCCACACGGTCAACGCCTTCGTCAATGCCTATGGGAAGCAAAGATTCTATTCCTCCCCCAAGTCCAAATTTAATCCCCATGCGCGTTTTCCGTATTAAGCATTAATTCCTGCGCTAAACTTTTGTACGCCAATGCCCCGCTGCACGCCGCGTCGTATTTTGAAATCGGCAGTCCGTGTGAAGGCGCCTCGGATAAACGAACATTACGCGGAATAATCGTTGAAAACACCCTGTCTTTGAAGTACGCGCTGACGTGCTTAACCACTTGCTGGGCAAGGCGCGTACGCTGGTCGTACATTGTAAAAAAAATACCGTCTATCGCGAGAGAAGGATTAAGACTCATCTGTATGCGTTTTATTGTTTGCAGCAGCATACTCAAACCCTCAAGCGCAAAATATTCACACTGCATGGGAATAAGCACACCGTTAGCCGCGGCAAGCCCGTTCAGCGTCAGCACTCCCAATGACGGCGGACAATCAATCATTATAAAATCATACTGATTCAACAGCGGCGAAAGCGCGTTTTTGAGGAATTGGTCGTAATGTTTTTCGTTGATAAGCTCTACTGTCGCGCCGGAAAGATCCATGCTGGCCGGAATCACAAAAAGTCCGGGGCACATTGTTTTTTGCACCGACTCGTCCACAGAAATTTTACCGGCAAGCACTTCGTAAATGCCCCTTTTGTCGGATTTAACACCTAGTCCGCTCGAAAGATTCGCCTGAGAATCAAAATCAACAAGCAGGACTTTCTTGCCGGCTTCGGCAAGATATGCGCCGATATTAACCGCGGATGTCGTCTTTCCAACTCCGCCCTTTTGATTAACAAAAACAAAGGTTCTTTTCATCCATCATTGTCCGGGTAATGTTTAATATCGTCAGGCTTGTCCATAAACAAAAGTTTTAAACAAGGCTTTCGTTAAAAAGAGCTTAAAACAGACTTTAATCTTAAATCTATTGTAAATTAAGAGTATGCGGATTACAAGCCCATGTCCGTACTCATAGTAAATCTTTCGGGGAAATATTTTCTTGCAGAAAAGTTGGTTTTATTGTATAACAAAGCATGATTATTGAAGTTTATTCCCCTACGATACGGCGTAAAGAAATGGACGCGGTCCTAACGGTGATGGTCGAAGAAAAGATTGGTCCAGGCGAGCAGGCTGAACGTTTGATTCAAAGCGCGAAGGAACATCTGCATTTTGACTATTGCCTTGCGTTGCGCAGCCCAGCGACAGCCTTGTTTTTTGCGCTTAAGCTGCTGGATTTGCCGCCGCGTTCCGGCGTGGCGATTTCCGCGCTTTCGCCCGCGTACTATATAAGAGTTATAGAGGATGCGGGGCTTACATCTGTTTTTTGCGATACCGGCGAGGCAGGCGCGTGTTCTGACGCTGTTACGATAGGGGCTGCGATTACTGCCGCCGCAACGGAAACTCCTGTACGGGCTGCCGTGCTGCACCATAATCTGGGCTTCATGCCGGATATGGACGGCATAGTCTCGCTAGGCATCCCCTTCATTGAGGATTGTTCAGCCGCGTATATGAGTGGTTTTGGCGAGAAATCCGCCGGCTCCTATGGCGTTTTCACGATTTTGGGTTTGGAAGAACGGGATATGCTTACAAGCGGCGGCGGGGCATTATTGTACGCTTCTGACCGGCGAAACGCCGCGGCGATACGGAACGCGGGTTCTTTGCCATTGGAATACGGGCTTCCCGACATGAATGCGGCTATGGCGCTTGTGCAGTTCAGGGAAATCGAAAAAAATCTGCAAAAGCGCGGGAAAATAGCGGAATTATACACGCAGGCGGCCTTGCGTCAGGGACGGCATAAGTTGTTTGTTTCTCCGGACTCGTTTGTATACAACAATTACGCTTTCCCGCTTGTGCTAGAAACCGGCATGAAAGAGCTTGCCGCCTATGCAAAGCGCAAGGAAATAGTTGTGGAAAGCGCCTTTTCAAAGACTCCGGCGGGGATTGGGCTGGCTAAACAGGAAGATTGCCCCGCCGCTTGCTCATTGAGTCTGCGCACCGCGTTGTTTCCCATTTACCCTCGGCTTGGCGACGCCGCCGCGCTGCGTGTAGCAAAGTTGATTCAAACCGCGCCATAGTCTGAGCCGCCCGCGCCGCAAGGACGGGAGGGTAGGGCGGGGGGGATTACAGAGCGGCGGCTTTATCTCTTACCCAGCGCAGACGAGCAAGGTTGATGTCCGGCGGGATGGTGCAGTCCGCTCCTAAAGCAACGCCTGTTGTTCCAGCTTCCTTCAGGACGGCCGCCGTCTCAGCCTCGATTTCCGCTCGGCTGCCGCAGTATAAAATATCTTTTACTGTGTTGCCAAAACCGCCTATCACCGGCTTCCCGTTGAACAGTTTTTTCCCCGCGCCCAGAGGTATATTTTCTACCGCGGAAGCCCAGTTTATTATCTGCGCGGGATAAGCGGTAAAATGGGAAAGCTGGTTGTGGAATCCTTCGTAACCGCAGATGTGGATTATGTTGTAACGGCTTTTCTTGTTCGCGGCGTCAAGTGCGGCGCAATTTACGGGATCAATGATTTTTTCACGAATTTCCGCGTCAATGCGCTTGTCGTTTATATCTTGAACGCTGTAATAAACGCCGTCAACGCCGGCCTCGCCTAAAACGCGCTCAACAAGAATGGCAAGGTCTTGAGCGACGGCGTTCAACGCGCTCGCCGCCGCCTCGCGGTCTTCGGCGATGAAATCAGCAAGCGCGTTGCTGCCGGGAACGCCTCGGCCAAAACGGAATAATGTCGCCGGAGCGAATACATTATAAAAGCACGGTGTACCGGCGCTCAACATACCGCGTATCGTTTTTGCAAACTCAACTTGTTTTTCTATCCATTCGTGACGCGCGCCTATGGGTTTGGTTTGGCCAAACTCAGCGGCGTTCCGCGCTGTTAAAAAAGGCTTGTTTGGGTAGATAAAGAAGCCGTCCGTCATTATTTTGACAAAATCGGGATCGAATTCGTCAAAAAATTTTTTGTGTCCGGCTATGTTCTGTTGAAAAAGGGCGGGATTCTTAAAACCGTCCGCCTCCGGATCTTCTATGAAATGAAACCAAAAACCAACAGGCGTACGCTCCGGCCGCTCATTGTTAAAAACTTGTAAAACCATGTCTCGTTTATTCATTCGCAATCTCCCGCGCCGTCTGTTGGCAGCGCGCTTTCGGCCTTTATTCCGTCAATTCTTCTAAAACTATGTTTCCGTTAGTGTATATGCAGATATCGCCTGCTATTTTAAGGCTCTTTTTGGCTATTTCGGCAGCGCTGAAATTGCTTCCTTCCAGATATGCGAGCGCCGCGGCATAAGCGAAATTTCCGCCGGAGCCTATCGCCAGCGCGTCTCCGGCTGGTTCGATTACATCGCCGGTGCCGGAAATTAGCAGTGTTTTATGTATGTCCGCCGCAAGCAACAGGGCTTCCAATCGTCGTAACGAGCGGTCGGTGCGCCACTCCTTGGCTAGTTCTACGGCGGCGCGCGGGAGGTCGCGCGAATACTCTTTTAACTTTTCCTCAAATCTGTCAAAGAGGGTAAAAGCGTCCGCTGTAGCGCCCGCAAATCCGCATAAAATCTTGTCTTCGGCAAGGCGGCGTACTTTTCGGGCGTTGTTTTTCATTATTGTATCGCCCATGGTAACTTGTCCGTCTCCCGCCATCGCTACTTTACCGTCCCGTCTTACTGCTAGTACGGTCGTGCTTCTAATTTTGTTCTTGTTCGTCATAAGTCCTCGCTCGATTTCTAAAATTATCCTCAGTTTGCATGAGGGTGCGCTTTGTGATACACCGCTTTTAATTGTTCCATGTTGACGTGGGTGTAGCGCTGTGTTGTCGAAAGGTTTTCATGCCCCATTAGTTCCTGCACTACACGTATGTCGCAGCCCGCGTTTACTAGGTGTGTCGCAAAGCTGTGCCGCAGCGCGTGCGGGTGTATGTGTTTTGGCAGATTTGAGCGCTGTGAATAAACGTTTGTTATCCAGCGTACGCCTTGCGCGGACAGCGCTCCGCCGCGTTTATTGATGAACAGCGCTTCCACCTGCTTTTCGGATTTTACGCGGGCGGCGCGGGCTGGGAGGTACGCTGTTATCGCCGCGGTTCCTTCTTCAGAAAAAAAGACATATCTTTCTTTGCCGCCTTTGCCGAGTATTTTGGCGCGTGTGCATCCGTGCTCAATATTGTCTTGTGTTAGCGAGCATAGTTCGCTGATTCGCAGTCCCGCCGAATACATCGTTAGTATTAGCGCCTTGTCGCGCAGCGGCCAAAGTACTCCTTCTTTTTCTGGAAGATCCGCAAAATCCGCCATTTCTGTCTCCCAAAGGAAAGACGGCAGGCGTGATTGTGTTTTTAGGTTCTTCAATGCGTCTGAGGGGTTGTCAAGGCGTTCGCCGAAATATGCAAGGTAGCGGAAGAATCCTCGCAGTGAAGAAAGCGCTCTGTTTACGCTGACCGAGGCTTTCTGTTCTAGGCTCATGTCGCCGATGAAGATGCGTAAATCAGCTGTGTTCGCCGCGGCTGGTTCTATGTCGCGATTTGCGCAAAAGCCGGCGAAGTCCCGCAGATCCGCGCCATAGGCGACTAGTGTTTTGCCGGAAACTTTCCGCGTTGAGCGCAGATACTCTAAATAGCGTTCTATCGGGGTTGAGCTATTTGTCATGTTTTAATTTTTGCGTTTTCACGCAGGAAAAGCAAGCCATGTACATGGCAAGTTCTTTTAGGCGTTATATATCTTTGAATTTGAAATTGCTGGACGAGCACGAACACATACCCTGAGAAATATCGGGATGTTCCAGCAGCCGTTGGAAGGGCGTCTTGAGTTCATTCGGTATAGGGGAGCAAATTCTCCGGTAATTTTTTTCTTTTCCGCCATGGTGAACCCCGCTTTCTGTCTCCATGTCCGTTTTGTTACTGAAAGCATGGTATTTCTATGGTTAGATTTTTACGTGAGTGATCGCCATGGATTGAGTTTGTTTAGGCTGCTTGCTAAAATAATCCGATGTCCGCCAATGAGCCTTTTGTGGTTTTCGCTGGAGATGAGTACCTAGTATTGTATAAACCTCCGTTTATGCACAGCGCGCCGTTAAAGCAGCGCGAAACCGGAACGCTGTCAACATGGTGCGCGGAGCATTTTCCGGAATTTCTATCCGTCCGGGGAAGAAAAGCGCTTGAAGGCGGACTGTTACACCGTCTTGATTATGAGACACGCG
>JAIRZA010000160.1 GCA_031267475.1 Spirochaetaceae bacterium
GCGCGAAACCGGAACGCTGTCAACATGGTGCGCGGAGCATTTTCCGGAATTTCTATCCGTCCGGGGAAGAAAAGCGCTTGAAGGCGGACTGTTACACCGTCTTGATTATGAGACACGCGGGCTTGTATTTGCGGCTTTAACTCAGAGAGTAATGGATAACATGACGCGCCAGCAAGAAGATGGTTTATTTATAAAAGAATATGAAGCCATAGCAGGCGCAGGGGAGGGGGAGCCGATTCGCGGATTTCCGCCGCGCCCGTTTGATGAAAATTTTGCCTCGCTCGCAACACGCGGTTTTTATGTAGATTCCGGATTTCGTTACTATGGGAAAGGCAGGAAATCAGTCCGTCCGGTCATACCCTGTTGCGCGGCGGCTTCAAATCAGAATACCCGTGTGTACCGGACGGAAATAGTCGGCGCGGATAAAGAAAAGGAAAATTTTTGGCGCATACACGCCCGCCTTACACGCGGTTTCCGCCACCAAATAAGATGCCACCTTGCGTGGCTCGGTTTGCCAATACGCGGGGACATACTTTACGGGGGGAGGGGAGGCGGCCCCGCATTCGCTCTGCGGGCAATAGCGCTTAAATTCGCGGACCCGCTTTCGGGAACGCCGCGGTACATTCAGTATCACGATAACGAACTGAAACCACCCCCGCCTGAACGTCCGGCTGCTGATAGAGTTGTTCGATAACTTCAGCTATCGAACAACTTCCCGCATATAAATATCATCTCATCCCCGTCCGCTATTGTCCGTTTGTCATAATACCCGTATTCTTCTTTTACTGTTAATCCAGTCATTTTCAATATATCGACAATTTCATCACGCTCGTAATACTTATAAGTCAATAAATCTTCCGTTACTGTTTCCTTTCCATCATCAATTATTCGATATTTCGTTTTATACTGTATATTTCTATTTATAGTGTCGGCTGAATAATTTACAGTTGACCGGATGATTCGTTTTCCATCCGCCATTATGTCATACGAAACATCCTCCCTGCCAATCCATTTATCGTCATACGTTCTTGGTTTGAAAATGTCAAACACAAATAATCCATTATCTGATAAATGATTATAAACATTGCTAAGACATTTTATTGCTTGTTCGGTTTCCGGCAAGTACTGTAATGCTCTCCATGGTATTATTATATACTCAAATTCCCTGTCGAATTTGAAATCAGCCATGTCGCCGGTTTGGATGTTTATATTTTTTTGCAAATATTTATGCGTCGTTTGTAATTTATGATTAAAACGTTCAACCATTTTTTCAGAAAGTTCAATACATTCTAATTTCCGCCCTGTTTTTTCAGCGACATATAATGAAACCCTTCCGGTTCCGCTCGCCAACTCAAGAATTTCGCCGTTTGTTTTATTGGCGTATTCAACATAAAAATCTAAATCGTCCTTTATTATGTTCCGGTTGTCATAATCATACAAACCTGCTGTATTGCTATACAGATTTCCTTTCAAATAGTTTTTCATATGTTATAAACCTCCGAAAACGACAACGTAACCGCCAGCCGGAATTTCACCGATCGCGCGTTTTTCGCCAGAGAATTTATTAGTATTTTTGAAAAAATCTCTAATTTAGAGCGCTTAAGTCCGTTGGGGGGGGGGGGGGATGTTGAGTGTCGCTGTAAACCGCGCCGCTGAATAAAGCGCTGTGTACAACGGCGCTAAAATTTATATAAAAGCACCTTTGTATTTTCATGGATATAGCATAATCATAACAACAGGTTTTTGTCAACACATATTCAAGCCCGCGCGGTAATTCCAGCCGGCAGTTCGGCGTCTGCCGGCTCGTATTGGTGATTTAGACTGGACGTTCCACAAGCCAATATAGACACACTCTCGTAAAAATGCCATCATTAAGCATGGATTCAACAATATCAGGCGCGGCGGCGTTATCAATAGACGACTTACGAATAACAGCTTCTTTAGCGCGCCTTAACACAAGCGACGAGGAATTAGAGACGGCTTTTCCGGCGTTCCGTGAAACATTATCGTATTTTGCCGCGATGCAGACGGCGGAAATAGGAGATGAACCATTTAACGGCGCGGACGTTGAAGCTATTAACGTGCCCCTGACCCATTTTAGGGCGGATTCCGGCTCTACCGCAAAATCGGACCCGGATTTGAATGAAGCCCTGCTGGACAACTCCGGCGAGCGGGAAGGGCGGTTCATCGCTGTTCCCAACGTTCTATAGAAACACATCGAGGAAATTATGACTTTGCCCGCCGGCTATATTGACTATTTTAAGAATTGGGAAGAAAAAATTGGCGCGTTCATTGAATTTGCGCCGGAAAAAGGACGCGCCGTCTCTAAAACAGCGTCTCAATTGAGCGGTCTGCCATTCGCGGTAAAAGACAACATCGCGGTAAAAGACCTTTCATTAACCTGCGGCTCAAAATTACTCGCGGATTTTACCGCGCCATACACGGCGACCGCGGTGCGAAAACTTGAAGAGGCGGGAGCCGCTGTAATCGGTAAAACAAACCTAGATGAATTCGGCATGGGATCCTCAACAGATAATTCCAGCATAAAACGCACGAATAACCCGTGGGACACAGACCGCGTTGCAGGCGGATCATCCGGCGGCTCAGCCGCGGCAGTCGCCGCCGGACTAGTGCCTTTTGCGCTCGGTTCAGATACAGGCGGATCAGTAAGACAGCCGGCGGCATTCTGCGGTATTGTCGGACTAAAACCAACATGGGGCGCTATATCGCGCTACGGTCTAGTAGCCTACGCTTCAAGCCTCGACACTATAGGCGTACTTGCCGGCAGCGTAAAGCGCTGCCGCGCCGTGTTCGACTGCGCGAAAGGCGCGGACCCTCTCGATCAGACAAGCCGTACACCTCCAAACGAGCCTGCGGCGCGAAACAAAGTCATAGGCGTGTTGTCGCCGTCCGCAATTGCGCGTGTGATAGCGGACAATTTCCCCGGCGAAGCGGCGAAGGCGGCTGTTTTAGAGCCGGAGATGGAAAGAGCCTTTGAAACAGCAAAAGAAAACCTTAAAAAAATGGGTTATGATCTGGTAGAAGTCGAGATTAACGGACTAAAATACGGCGTTCCCGCATATTATACGATAGCGGCGGCGGAGGCAAGCGCTAATCTTGCGCGTTTTGACGGCATCCGTTACGGCAAACGGCCGGATTGGGCCGAAAACCCCGACGAACTTATCGACAAATCCCGTGATATGGGACTAGGCGATGAAGTGAAATTGCGAATATTGCTTGGGACTTTCGTGTTGCGATCGGGCTTTCAGGACAGATACTATATTCGCGCGCAGCGCATACGGGTTGCCATACGGCGCGGCTTTGAAGAGCATCTGGGCTCTTTTTCAAAAAACGACGGCGGCGCGAAATGCGCCGCCATATTAATGCCGGTATTCCCGGTACGCGCGTTTAGGCACGGCGGCGCAGGCGCTCTCACATCATTCGCGCAAAAAGCCGCCGATTTGTATACCTGTTGCGCAAATCTCGCGGGATTACCCGCGTTAGCCTTCCCCACAGCGGTTGAAGGCGGACTGCCAACCGGAGTTCAGCTTTTGGGAAGACCGTTTGCGGAGGAAACATTGTTTTCTATCGCGGAAAAGTATGAAACGGCGCACCCGTTTCCTCACCCGCAAGGGTTCAAAGCATTTTGGGAGCAAACCTAAAGGAATAATATGTACCAAACCTTCATCGGACTGGAAGTTCACATTCATCTTTTGACAAAAACTAAAGTTTTCTGCGGATGCCGGTCCGCGTTCGGCGACGAGCCGAACACAAACATCTGCCCTGTCTGCATGGGCTACCCAGGCGTAATGCCCGCTCTTAACATTGAGGCAATGCGTATGGGCTGTCTTGTAGCGCGGGCCTTGAACTGCCGCATACCGGAAAAAACATGGTTCGAGCGTAAGCAATATTTTTATCCCGATATGCCTAAAAACTATCAAATATCGCAGTTTGCATCCCCGCTTGGGCAGGAAGGCTGGGTAAATATTGACGGCGGCGGCATGAACCGGAAGGTGCGCATCCGCGAATGTCATCTTGAAGAAGACGCGGGTAAAATGATTCACACCGGAACCGTATCGTTGCTGGATTATAACCGCGCCGGGGTTTCTCTTCTTGAAATCGTTACCGAGCCCGACATGGAATCGGGGGAAGAAGCTGAGCTTTTTGTGCAGCAACTGCGCCGGACCGTCCGCTACCTCGGTGTTTGCGACGGCAACATGGAAGAAGGCTCGTTGCGGGCGGACGCGAATGTGTCTATAAACACCGCCGGCAAAGGGCTTGGCAGAAAGGTCGAAATCAAGAATCTGAACTCATCGCGCTTCATAAAATTGGGGCTGAATTACGAGATAAAGCGGCAGGCGGCGATGCTGGACGCGGGAAAAACCATAATCCAGGAAACACGTCTGTGGAACGAAAACCGCGATGAAACCGCTCCCATGCGTACAAAAGAAAACGCGCAGGATTACCGGTATTTTCCTGAGCCGGATCTGCCGGTTTTCGCGCCGGACGCCGCGTTTTTGCGTTCAGTGGATGCGGGGCTTGTGGAATTGCCGCTTCCACGCGCCGCGCGGGTTAAAGCGGAATACTACCTGAATGATGAACAGGCGGGACTCATTTGCGAAGAAAAAGCCGTAGCCGACTACTACGAAAGCGCTGTTTCCATCGCTTGTGAATTAGGTTTGGAACAAAAAGACGCCGCCGTCCGCATAGCAAACAGGCTGTTGTCAGATGTTAAGCATATTTTAAGCCGTGATAAAATTGACGCGGCTGATATTGGCTCCATAAAATTAACACCGCGCCGGTTGG
Organism: Spirochaetaceae bacterium; assembly: GCA_031267475.1. Taxonomy (GTDB): domain Bacteria; phylum Spirochaetota; class Spirochaetia; order Treponematales; family Breznakiellaceae; genus JAIRMY01. The sequence continues at coordinate 4,807 of JAIRZA010000160.1, forward strand.
CGGAGCTTACCGCGCTCATAGCTCGCGGAACCACATCGAATAAAAACGCAAAACAAACGCTGGAAGCGGTTTTTTCCGAAGATAAAGATCCAGCACAGATTGTGAAGGAACGCGGTTGGGAACAAATTAACGATCCCGCCGTCATTTCAGAAGCAGTGAAAAAAGTATGGGGTTCCGAAGCGAAAACCGTTGAGGACGCCCGCGCCGCGATAGAAGCCGGAAATCAAAAAAAGCTAAAATCGCTGACAGCTTACCTTGTAGGCAAAACGCTTGCCTGCACAGGAGGACGCGCCGCGCCGGAAATCGTTGGACAACAACTCGACGCGCTTTTATACGAAGGACGCAAAAAATAGCGGTTTTTTGGAGGAGGGGAGGGGGCGGCGGGCGAGACAGCCGCCTCATTTTTCCAGTAAATACAAATATTCTTTTACATGAATTTCTCTGCCGTTTAAATTTCTGCTTCCTCTAAACGTGTTATACCGCGTTTCCAATATTTCCAGCCTGCCCAGCTCCGTCAACATTTTTTTTAAGTCTTCAACGCCTATAAAACCTTCCGAATTAAAAGAAATCAGAATATATTTTGCTTTTATACCCGTTACCAGTTCCTTCAGGGCGCCATACGCCAGTTTTTCTTTGTTGTAGTCGGAACGATTCCAATTATCCGGGATGCCGGAAATTCTGCTTGCGTTGCTTGGATATTTATAATCAAGTATTAAATTAAGCATGAAATAATTTGACCCGTAAGGATGCTGGTTATAAGGCGGATCAAGATAAGCAACATCAACTTCTGGAATGTCGTTTATTATTTTATTCGCGTCGCCGCCGAGTATCATTAAATCCGAATGAAAATTACTAAATACTGGAAAAGGTAAATTAATATCGCCTTTTATCCTGAATAAAGCGTCTTGGTTTTTTCCGCCAAATTGTCCCAGCCCGGTTTCTTTATTTTTATAAAAACCTTTGAATATCCCCGACGTGTTCGCGTGAATAGAAGCCTCTGATAATAAAGGCGCAAGAAAATATTTTTGATAATCGAGTGGCGCATACCCTATTAGTTTTCTGACAGTATCAATGTACATAGCGTTTCTAGTAGTATAAAACACCCTTTCATCCGGTTGAATGTCATCATCACATTTAGGGGCGTATAAACTGGAAATCATACCACCCTCTAATTTATTTCTGGATAACTCGCCCATAATCTCCGTATAATAATAATTTATTTTTAGTAAATCCGATTCGTTCATGTTTGACAAATAACACTGATTTATAACCATAGAATATTTTTCAATATCATTTACTATCAATAAATCTGAAAACCGCTTAAAAAACCTCGCCACAATTCCCGACCCGCTGAAAACGTCAAACATTACCAATTTATCTTTGTTAAGCCTGCCGCAAATTTTTTTAACCCCACGCTCTATAAAATGTAATAAAGCCCTCTTATTTCCAATATAAGTTATCAACTGCCGAGTCAGATATGCGTCGTTTTCACATACCACCTCTTGAGATTTCTTGCCTAACGACGAACAACGGGTCATTTTTTTACTTTGTCATATACGCCAATGCTTTTCAACAGGCGGCGCAACGCCCGCGCTTTGCGCGTTTAACCGCCATTGCGTATAAACATATAAAAAATGTATGATTAATTACATCAGACTTGAAGCGGAAACCGTTTTGAAACACCGGTTTCACGGCAATTCTGTTTTTATTTAGAGTACGCGCGGACGCGCTCTTTATTTCATAGAAAGGTGAATTAAAATGCGAATTTTGGCAAAAGATTTGAAAAAAGCGGCGGAAAACGGCGAAAAGAACATAGAACTTTCAGGCTGGATACATCGTATACGCGAATTTGGGGCGTTGGGCTTTATTGTACTGCGCGACCGTTCCGGTCTAGCCCAGCTTGTTCTGGACAAAAAATACGACACGCTTACTCTTGAATCGGTGATTACCGCTCGAGGAGACGCCGCGCTGAATGAAAAAGCCCCCGGCGGCGCGGAACTGCGCGTATCATCCATTGAATGTATAAGCCGGGCGGCAGTCGATCTGCCATTCCAAGTAAACGCGGATATTACACGGACAGGTATTGAAGCCATCCTGGACCAGCGCGCGCTTTCGCTGCGAAATCCCGCAATTCGGGCGATATTCAAAACACAGGCGACAATTATCGAGGCTTTCTCCGGCTACCTGCGCAAGCAGGATTTCACGGAAATAAAAACAAGCAAACTTGTAAGCGGCGGAACAGAAGGCGGAACAAACCTATTCGCGGTAGAATACTTCGACAGGAAAGTCTATCTGGCGCAATCTCCTCAATGTTACAAGCAGACGCTTGTGGCAAGCGGATTAGAACGTGTATTCGAGGTGGCGCAGGCATACCGCGCCGAAAAACATGATACACCGCGCCATCTTAACGAATATGTATCGCTAGACCTCGAAATGGGCTTCATCGATTCCGAAAAAGAGCTAATCGAGCTTGAAAAAGGTCTACTCGCGCATATTTTTGAAGAAGTCGCCCGTAAAAACGGCGCTGAATTGGAATTATGGGCAAAAAACGGCGCATCCGCGCCGACCCCGTCCGCTGTTTCCACCGCGCCTGTGATCACTTACGAAGAAGCGCTCAAAATAGCTAACGAAGAAAGCGCCAAAAAGAAAGGCGCTCGTATTTTCGACATCAACCCCGACGCGGAACGTTATGTATGCGAATGGGCTTTGCGCGAACATGGTATAGATTTAGTATTTGTAAATGAATTCCCGCGCCGCCACCGGCCTTTTTACACCTATCCGCTCGACTCTGTACGCACAATGAGTTTTGACGCTTTATTCCGCGGTATCGAGATAACCAGCGGCGGCCGCCGGCAGCATAACTACGAGGCTCAACTTGAAGCATTACCGCGTTTCGGGCTAAAAACGGAAGGTTTGGAAGACTACCTCGACATATTCAAATATGGATGCCCGCCGCACGGCGGATTCGCCATAGGACTCGAGCGCCTCACCGCAAAGATTTTCGGCCTCGCCAACGTAAAAGAAGCCAGCCTTTTTCCCCGCGACCGCAGACGTGTAACCCCGTAGGACGCGCCATGGCGGCGCTGATTCATTCAACGCCGCGCCATAAACGGAATGTGGATTGAAAAGGCGGGGAGGGGAGGGCGCTAATCCAGCGTGAGTATCTGTCGCGGCCAATCCACCCCGTCAACAGAGCAGACAGCGGCGGCATAACCGGAAATATTATCGAATCCGCGTATAACGGCGTTAGGAGCTTCTTCTATACGCCCTTCGCTGTTTGTAAATATGACGCGAAAATTAGACAATCCCGTCAAACCCCCGCCCGTCATCTTTATATAGCTCTCTTTAGCCGTCCATATCTTATAAAACATCTTTATATCGCGCAACGCGTCAGCATATTCGGCAGGATGAAACGCGCGCCGCGCAATGCCGTCTGTATCGCGGAAAGTGGAGCAAACTTCAATATCAACGCCGACAGGTTTGCCGCACACAGCAAGCACAGCCCAATCCCCCGAATGTGAGACGCTGAAATGCGGCCCCCCCTCAATATACGGCTTCCCCGTACCATCACGACATACACGAAAAGCCGCGTCCTTCCCCAACACTTTTTCCAACAATAATTCCGCGGCGAAAGACCTCTTGCGATCATTCATAAAACGGCAAGCGCGAATTTTTCGCGCTCGTTCCGGCGGAACGGCGTCTATAAGGTTTTCATCAAGAACAAAAGAATTTATAGATATACCGTATAAGGCAGGCGTATCATTGTATAATGGACACATAATTGGTAAACTGAATTTAGGATTTAAGTATATCATGGCGATTCTTTCAATACAATCACACGTAGTCTTTGGCGCGGTCGGCAATTCCGCGGCGGTTTTTCCATTACAGCGTATGGGACACGAGGTGTGGCCTATCAATACAGTCGAATTTTCAAATCACACCGGCTACGGAGTATGGCGCGGGCAAATGCTCGAGGCAAGCCTTGTGGACAGTTTGGTACAAGGATTAGAAGAACGAAATGTTCTGCCCCGCTGCCAAGCTGTTTTATCAGGGTATTTAGGCAGTGTCAGAATGGGTCATGCCGTCAGCAACGCCGTCAGGATGGTGAAACTGGCAAATCCGTCCGCAGTCTATTGCTGCGACCCTGTCATGGGCGATATTGGAAGAGGTTTGTACGTAAACTCTGATATTCCCGGTATTTTTAGCGACAACTTAATCAAATACGCCAGCATAATAACTCCAAACCAGTTTGAATTAAACCTATTAACCGGACTGGACACAGGCAAATCAAAAGACTTAAAAGATGCGTTTCATAAACTGCACGATAAAGGACCCAGCGTGATACTTGTTACCAGCTACCGCGAGAAAACGAACCGAGGCTCAGCGCAGGAAACGCTCGATATGATAGTATCAGACGGCGACAAACAATGGCGCATAGGGACGCCGGAAATCCATTTTAGCGGAGTAATTTCCGGCACAGGCGACCTCTGCTCCGCTATTTTCCTTTCGCGCTACCTTGAAACCCGCGACGCAAAGTTAGCGCTTGAAACGACAGCGGCTTCTATATACGGCATATTGGAAGCCACCTATAAAGCCGGAGAGCGCGAACTACAACTTGTCGCGGCTCAAAACGAGTTAATAAATCCGGTGAATAGCTTTACAGCGGCAGAATATCCATAAAACCATTTTTAGCGCGTTGCGAGAAAATTTTACCGCTTGAGCTTTTCTATCAAAAACCGGCGGCGCATTTTTCAAGACTCGTCCCGCCAATCATGTATACGATGATATTATACAGAGCGTGACTCAGCGACACGCAGTTCAACGATTTTTTCCATTCGAACATGAATGACAAGAGCAGCCCGGATAAAAAGGCGTTAGTCATACCACCGGCGCCTTCCCATGCGTGGCAGACCGCGAAAAGCATCGCGGAAATTATAA
>JAIRZA010000163.1 GCA_031267475.1 Spirochaetaceae bacterium
GAATACTCCGAACGATTTTGTTCAGCATATTCAAGACCAATTTCCGCAAGCCTCACCTGCTTGAACGCAGTCTGATACGACACATACTTATTCTGTATATCAAGCAACAAATAACCGGCATTAGTTTCAAGCTGCGCCGCCGCGTTTTGACGAGCATAGGAAGCCTCCTTAATCTTGTGGTAGCCGCCCCACCAGTCCGATATAGGAATATTCAACATAATAAACCCAGACACATCATGATAAGCGGCGTGGAAATCCTTTAACGTCTTTCCATCCAGCCAAAATTCTAAACCAGCCACAGCCGCCCCAACCTCCATCGAAGGCATATACGCCCCCGCCGTAACCGCCTCTTGCAGACGCGCCGCGTCGTTCTGCAACGACAAAAGCCTGTATTCCGGCCTTTCAGCAAGACGAGATGGAAACAAGGCCGTATCAAAATCCGGCTCGACAATCCCGTCGAAACCAGTACCAAGCTCCAAAACAACACCGGACGAAAGCCCCGCGAACAACTTAAAATCCCGCTCGGCAATCACAAGCATAGACTTTGCCTGATCCTTTTGAATAGACAACTCCTCCTGCTTTAATTTCACACGCAAAAAATCGCTGCGGGACGCGACACCGCGGCTTAAAGCCTGCGACACCTGAACATTCAGAGCGTCCAGCGTGTCGCTGTAAATATCAAGCGTTTCTATCAATTCGGAAAGCAGCACAAGCTGATAATACTTCGACTCAGCTTCGGCGTACACATCGTTACGCGCCATCTGAAGCTGATAAGAAGACGCCTCCACACCCTTGCCGGCAAGCCGGTACGAGTTCACTATACGCCCGCCCGCGAACACCGGCTGCGTAATTAAAATCGCTCCAAGTATACCACTCGTAGAATCAGTAAAATCAAAAGTCCCGTCAAGGCCCAAATTCGCCTGTTCAGGATTGTGGAATATGCGCGTCATATCAATATCAGCCTGCATGGAAAGCTCCCCGTTTCCAAACAAACCGGGCTTCAAAAACCCGCCCGCCGCCTTGATTTGCGGGAAAAATTGAGTGAAAGCAAAAGAGCGTAAATGCTTGCTCTGTTCCAAACCAAATTGAGCGCTTCGCACCGAAAGATTGTTTAACAACGCCAGCGAGCGGTACTCATATACAGATATTTGACGAACTAAAGCCGCGTCCGAACCGGCGGAGACATCCCGCGCGCCTTGCGCGTCCTGCGCGTTCAGCGTAACACAGGACAGAATCAGCAATAACATAAAAGCGGGAAACTTATTCACCGGAAACCTCCTTGGCGTTTTGCGATTCGGACGGCGGATTATTTTCGCCGCTGAATTTCCAGTAAGCCGCCGGCAGCACATACAAAGTAAGCAGAGTGGAGCCGATGAGCCCGAAGCAGATTACCGAACCCATAGGACCCCAAAGCAGCGAGCCGGACATTATAAGCGGAATCACTCCGGCGGCGGCGGCGGAAGCAGTCAGGAATATGGGACGCATACGGCGCTCCCCCGCCGCGACAGCCGCCTCTTTCGCGGACATCCCTTTTTCCCGCAGTTCATTGGCGTAACTTACAAACACAATACCGTTGCGGGTAACAATTCCCAAAAGCCCTATAAGCCCCATAAAAGACGTTGTGCCGAAAGGATACCCAATGATTAAAAGCCCCGCCACCGCGCCGATAAGAGCAAGCGGCATCGAACTCATTACAAGGAGCGTACAACGGACATTCTTGAACTGAAACAGCAGTAAGATAAATATGATTACAACACTTGTCGCAAGCGAAAAACCAAACGGAATAAAGATATTCATTTCCAGTTCATGCTGTCCGGCGTAGTATATGCTCATATTATCCGGCCTTGACAGCTTGTTGGTTTTTTTTGACACGCGGGCAAAAATATCAGACGCAAGTTTTCCATAGGCGACATCGCCGGAAACCATGATAGTGTACTTGCCGTTGCGCCGCACAATCTGACCTTCGGTAAAACCCGGCGTTATACCGGCTATTTCCCGCAGCATTACCGGAGCGGTTTTCTCCGGCGTAATGACATACAAGTCCAGCACATCCTCCGCCGCCGCGCCGTCTTCGGCGCGGTAATCGCGTTTCAAATAGACAGTCTTGGCGTAATCGTCCTCCCAAATTGTCGCGACAGGAATTTTGGAATAAGCAAGCGCCGCGGACAAGGCGAGCGAGCCTTTTGTAATGCCAAGCCGGTTGGCCGCCTCGTCGTTCATATTTACATCAATTGCCAGCAGCGGATTGCGGTAATCATCTTTTATCCAGATTATATCTTCCTCTTCAGCCAGTATTTTTTTTACTTCGTCCGCGAACTTCTTAATAGACGGTATATCGCCGCCGGATATTTGCACCTCGATAGGAGCGTCGTTGGGAAGGAAATCGAGCTGCTTCCAGCGGACGTGCGCTTCCGGCCACTCGCCAGCGTACTTCGCGCTGTACTCTTTTATGATGTCCTCAGTTTGCTTGTTGGTATATGTGTTGACAATAAGCTGCGAGTAGTTCAAGGCGGGAATTTGCGGCGCGTACAACACGCTGAAACGCGGGGAGCTTGAGCCGAAAAAACTTACAACATTTTTCACCCGCTCATCGCCGCGAATTAAATCCGCGACTTCTTTGGTGGTTTTTTGATTAGCGGCAAGCGAAGTTCCCTCCGGGAAGTACAACTCCACGGCAAAATTACTGTGTTCAAGTTTTGGGAAGGGCTGGCGCGGCGTAACAACAAGCAGCGCGAATCCGGCTGTCACGCAGAACACCCCTATCATAATGGCGCGATTAGGATGACGCATGGCGGAAGCAAGATAGACATTGTTATAAAAATCCTGAGCGCGTTCCAGCGTTGTTTTTTTGCCCGCCTTATTTTTTTTCAGCGTCAAAAGCCCGCTCTTGATAAAGCGAATGTTCAGTATGGGAACAAAAAACATCGCCACAAAGAAAGACACCGGCAGCGCTATGGCTACGCTGATAGGCGCTGGTTTTATAAAATCCTTGTTCATGCCCGTCAGATAAAGATTGGTTGGCAGAAAGGCCGCTACAATCGCCAATGTCGCCGTCAAGACCGGAAAGAAAAGTTCTCTAACACTGCCGGTCGCCGCCTCGCGCAACGAAAGCCCTTCGTCTAGCTTTTCGACATAGTTGTCAATGACCACAACCGGGTCGTCAACGATAATGCCAAGCGCCATGGTGAGCGCCGCAAGCGACACGGTGTCAAGCTGCACTCCCAAGAAATTTAGCAGCGTCATATCTATAAGCACGACAATGGGGATAGTTATGGCGGCTACGGCGGCGATACGGCGCGGAAGAAACAGCACCATGACAATTATCACCGCAACGATGGCGATGACAAAATCGCGAAAAAAGTGCGTTATCGAGGTATTCACGACGGAAGGCTGGTCGGCTACTTTAATAATCTCGACATCGGCTGGAATATTTTCTTTGAAACTGTCGATGATTTTGTCTATATGTTTGCCAAAATCAATAACATTGTTGCCTATGCTCATCGAAATCGAAAGCCCCACCGCCCGCTTGCCGTTACATTCTACGAATGATGTATCAACAACATATTCGCGTTTAATATCCGCGACATCTTTAAGACGGATGATTCTGCCCTGCGGAGTGGTAAAAATTATCTGCTCCGCCAAATCCGCTTCGGTTTTGTATTCTCCGGGCAGGCGTATAGGCATTTTAAGATCGCCGCCGTTTATCGCGGAGCCGTAGCCGGCGATTGACGACAACTGTATATCCGCCGATATTACAGCGGGGTCTATTCCGTAAAAAGCAAGCTGCCGCGCATCGATATAAACGGACACCTCCTCTTTTTGCAGCCCGAAAGTCTGTATGCTGGAAACTTCGTCATAAACCCGTATCATGCCGGACAAACGGTTGCAGTAGCTTTCAAGCTCGCGATAGGTGCGGTTGTCGGACGATATTGACAAGAGTATGGTTGAATAGTCTCCAAAATCAGACACCGCCGTCAGCGCCAAAGTCTGAGACGGCAGTTGGGATTTGAATTCCTGCAAGCCAATCTGTAATTTAGGCCAGAATTCGCCTTCGTTGACACCGGAGTTAATATATAAAAAAACGACGCACTGCCCTTCTTTCGACACGGAGTATGTATGCACCCTGTCTACCTCGCGGTATGAAAAAAGATAGTCCTGCAAGGGTTTTGCTACGCGGGCGTCAACTTGTTCGGAAGAAGCGCCCGGAAAAACGGCGACTACAAGGCCCTCCAGCACGGTAAAATTCGGGAATTCCTGTTTGGGTATCTTAATAAATGAAAACACCCCGACCACGCACAGCAGAGCGACAAGAATTACGGGTACTTGCTGGTGTTCCAGAATCGCGTCAAAAACAGTTTTCTTTTTGTTATTCATATCCTGTCATTTCATAAAACGGATACCAGTGTATCGTTGTCCAGCTTCTGCGTCCCTTCGGTTATGATAAGATCGCCTTCCGATACGCCGTCCGTAACAAGTATGCTGTCGCCCGAAAAGCCGTTAGTTTTCACAACGCGCCGTTTTGCGCGGCTTTCCGCTTCGTCAACGACATACACAAAGTATCCGCCGTCGGCGCCGAGGTTTAACGCGGACGCCGGAACGGTTATAAGGCCGCCGTCTGTTTTATTTTCGATGATATATACGCCGCATAACATTCCGGGGAGTATATCCGCCGCAACCGGCTCCGCCCCGCGGCGCGGTATCAGTATTCTTGCTTTGTACGTCCGCGTGAGCGAGTCGGCGGATATATCCACGTCAAAAACTTTTGCGTTTATGCGCGGTTTGCCGTCTACGCTGACAATCGCGTCCATACCGGCTTTAACATTTTCTATTTCGTTTACCGGGATAGAAATTTCCGCGTAAAGCGTGTCCAGCGAGAGCAGGCGTATAACCGGAACGCCGGGTGTGGAATTTTCGCCTACACTGATATGTTTCCCGCTGATATAACCGGAAGCTGGAGCTGTCAGCACACAGTTGTCCAGCGTATTTTTCGCTATATTAAAACTCGCGCCGGCTTCTTCCCGCGAAACTTCAATCTTTTTCCAGTCAACTTCGGACATATTGCCGTCCTCGTGCATGGGAAGATAGCGGTCGTAAGCGTCTTCCGCCTGATCAAGTTTTGCCTGAGCCGCGTTAAGCATATTTTTAGCGTCCGTACTGTCGATTACGGCGAGTGTTTGTCCCGCCTGCACATAATCGCCGTCGTTCACGTTCACGGACAGCACTTTTCCGGGTGAAAGGAAGCTGAGCGCGATGTCCTTTCCGGCGGATATTTCGCCGGAAAACCGCGCCGCGTTTTCTATGTTCGCGCCGGAAAGCCGGGTCGCTCTAACGTTCACCGGCGTTTCTACCTTTACAGTTTTTTTAGCGCAGGCGG
>JAIRZA010000215.1 GCA_031267475.1 Spirochaetaceae bacterium
CCGCCTTGTCCGCAGGACATCGCTAGTCCAAGCAGCGCCGCTGTTGCGGCGCAATAAAACTTTTTGTTCATGATGAACCTCCTATTGGGCTCTTGCTGATTATACCGCGTAAAGCGCGGCAAGGAACGCATGGCGAACCTACGCCAATTGTACCGAAAAAAATCATTTTTGGGAAGCGGGATTAAATCAGCTTAGCAATTCTCATTTTAGATTAACCACGACAGACAAGAGGTCTGTTGTGGTTAAAAAAGGGAAATTACGAAAAAAACACGCATTAAAAGAGGCGGCGGGGTATTAACCCCCGTTGCGAATGAAGCGGTCTTTCAGTGTTCCCGTGGCGCGTACTTCGCCGCTTTTTAGGATAAAAATCGCTTCGATACCCGGAAACCGCGATATGAACGCCGAGCCGTCTTCATACCCCATGGTAAACAGCGTAGTCGAAAGCGCGTCCGCGTCCATAGACGCGCCATTGCCCCCCTCTTGCCCTTTCAGAGGCAGACTTTGGGCAATCGTTACGGAAAGAAGATCGTTTTCAACCGGGTAACCTGTTTTTGGAGACAAAATATGGTGATACCGCGCGCCGTCTAGTTCAAAAAAACGCTCGTAGCCGCCGGATGTTACTAGCGTGCTATCCTGTACACCTACAGCGCCTATATATTCGCCTCGATTTTTATCCGGGTGCTGAACGCCGATTCGCCAGAGTTCCGGTTTAGCGAACAGACGCGCCGGCGGTTTTTTGCCGCAGGCCGCGATATTGCCGCCAAAATCTATCAAGGCGCTTTTTACGCCGCTGTCTCTGATGATGGCGACAGCCTCGTCAGCCGCGTATCCTTTGACTATGCCGCCTAGGTCCAGCGCCATCCCTTTACGCTTCAAGAATACCGTCCCGCCCGCTTCGTCTATTAACACATCGCGCCAATCTATCAATGAAAGCGCCAGTTCTATTTCATCCTGAGACGGGATACGCGGGTTTTCCGTTCCTATCCCCCATAATCTAACGAGCGGGCCTATGGTTGGATCAAAGAGTCCGCCGGAAAGCTCCGCAAAAAAAAGCGCCCTGTTCAGCACATAGATAAACTCTTCGCTGACCAGCGCCGGTTCTATCCCCGCGCCGCTGTTTACACGGTCAATATCAGTACCGGCTATATTCACACTGAATACGGACTCTATCTCGTGCAAGCGGGAAAAAATCTTGCGGCTGACATCGTTTTCGCCTTCCGGTATTCGCAGTCTGCAAATAGTGCCAAAAACGAATTCCGTATGCTCCTGCATAGCCTGCTTTCCGCAGGCGGAAAAGACAAAAATGGTTAATAAAACGGCTAGAGTTAAGCGCTGTTTATTCGGCATCCGAACAGAATATGGTTTTTTTTCTTTTAGCAAGCTACAGGGCGGTTTCTTCACGGTTTGTTTCCGGTTGTCCGCTTATTTAGCGGTTAAAGATTGAATACAACAGTATAACCAAGCTGATTACGACAATAATCGATAAAAGCATGGCTTTCGGCTTTGTATCAACCAGCGATCTAAAAAGGCCGAAACGCGGTTTCTGTTTTGGGGGGTCTTCGTACAGGGCGCGTACACGCGGGCTGGCTTTTTTAAGGCGGTGTTCGCGGGAATAGTAAAAAACAACATCGTTTTGAGTCAATTTTGAATCGTCCACAGGCCGTATATCGGGCGAATTCATTTTTCCCGGTATCATATCAGCGCCTCCCCAGCATCATGCGCAGCGGATTCAGGCGGAAACGCGCCAGAAAGTACAGCCAGCCGAAGCCGAAACCCGCAAGGTGGGTAAGGTGCGATACGCCGTTCGACACGCCAAAAATCATCGAAAATACTTCTATCGCGGTGAAAACCAGCGCCATCACCGGAGCGCGCAGCGGCAGTATGCCCCAGATATAAAGCACAGAATCCGGAAAAAACGCGGCGTAAGCAAGCTGAACGGCAAAGATAGCGCCGGAAGCGCCCAAAAGCGGCGTGTGGGCGGACCCCGTGAATAGAAAAACTATGAATGAAAAAAATCCGGCAAGCACACCGGTTGTCAAATAGTAAACAAGAAATTCCTTGCTGCCCATGTAGCGTTCTGTTTGTGTTCCGAACACAAACAGCGCAATCATATTAAAAATTATGTGGCTAAATCCGGCGTGCGCAAACATATATGTAACCAGCTGCCATATACAGCCGCGCAACACCAGCGCCGGTGTCATGGCAAGCGCGTAAGTTATAACAGGAGCTATATTTTGCAGCGCAAAAAAAAGCACGTTTATGCCTATTAGGATAAATGTTACGTTAAAATAGCTGTATGCAAATGGTTTGCGTATAAGACTCATGGTTTAAGTGTACTCTTCAAGCCTTATCGATTCTAGTAATCAAGCGGGCTTGTCCGGCATCCGGACGTGTTACTGGATGTGTTCAATGTAGTTCTTACAGCCTTTTTTGCCTGCGCGCGAATTCCTTGTATTTTTGCGGATCAGCCTTGAACGCGACTATGGGCAAAGCGCTGTTCGAGCGAGCCTTGTCCATGGCGCGTTCCGCCTCGTTCAGCAAATTTGCCGCGCTGACATTACGCCCGGAACGCGCCGAAATGCCCATCAACAATTCAACGTACACATTTTGAGGGGTCAACTCGCGCGCGCGGCGGTGAAACTCTTTAGCCTCCGCGAAGATTTCGTCCAGTCCGGCGCCCGGCACGATAACGTAAACGCCTCCTTGCCCGTCTCTTTCAAAAACGCGGCTGCCATTCTTGAAGAAAGCCGAGGTTTGTTTCACAAAAATCTCTTCCTGCAAGCCGGCGGCCGTCCATTCTATACACAGCAGCGTAAGATCCGCGCCGGAGGCTTCTGCTTTTCGCAATTCTTGTTTAAGCGCGTCAACGAAGCTGTATCCGTTATCCATGCTGCCAAAGTTGTCTGTCGCGTACATGGCGTTGGCGGCGGCAAG
>JAIRZA010000017.1 GCA_031267475.1 Spirochaetaceae bacterium
GGGGGGGGGGGGGTCAACCGCCCAAGTACGCCTTGCGAATATCGCTGTTAGAGCTAAGCTCGGCGGAAGAACCAGCGGCGATAATTTCGCCGGTTTTAAGAACATAAGCCCGCCCGGAAAAGTCAAGCGCGACCTTGGCATTTTGTTCAACAACAATAATCGTTATATGCTGCATAGAATTTAACTTTTGCAGCGCCTTAAACATTTCAAACATCAGCTTAGGCGCAAGCCCCATAGAAGGCTCGTCGAGCAAAATCGTCTCGCAGCCGGTCATCAAAGCGCGTCCAACGGCGAGCATCTGCTGCTCGCCGCCGGATAAAAGCTCGCTCCGCTGCTTGCGCCGTTCAAAAAGACGCGGAAACAAAGAAAAAACAAGCTCCTTCTTTTCAGCGATTATAGCGGCGTAATTTACATCTTTGCGGTACGAATAAGTCGCTATACGCAAATTTTCTTCCACAGATAAGTTGCCAAAAATATGTCTGCCCTCCGGCACAAGAACCATCATCTTTTTTTGTATCAGCATATGCGGCTCCGTTTTAAGAATACTCTCGTTATTGTAAATTATATCACCGCCGCTTACGACAGGAGCGATAGGCGGAACAAGACGGGCAAGGCTGTATAACAAAGATGTTTTACTCGCGCCGTTAGAACCTATCAACGCCGCGATTTCACCGCGTTTGATAAAAAAAGACACGCCGTGCAACACTTCAATATTGCCGTAACGCGCCCTGAGGTCTTTAACTTCCAGAACCGCTTCTTCCATTACACCACCCCTGCGCAAAAACACCGCCGTATTTTATTCGCGGCGGAGTTTATAATACCTCGCCGCAAGTTTGCGCGCTTGCGGCAAGGAGGCTCATTCAAGATCGCCGTTTCCAAGATACGCTCTTATTACATCAGGATTGTTCTTTATCTCGTCCGGTGTGCCGGCGGCGATTTCCTTTCCAAAATCTATCACGGTGATTGATTCGCAAAGAGACATAATCACGTCCATCTGATGTTCGATCATCCAAATTGTAAGATTAAAACGCTCATGCAGCCAGCGTATGTACTCAATAAGCTCAATCGTATCGGCGGTGCTAAAACCGGCGGCCGGCTCGTCAAGCATCAGAAGCTCCGGTTCAAGAGACAGAGCGCGCGCAATCTCAACGCGGCGTTGAGTGCCGTAAGGTATATTTTTAGGAAATTCGGCGGCGATATTCGTCAATTTGAATATATCAAGAAGCTCCCACGCCGTCTTTTTAAGCACCGCCTCGCGGTCGCGGTAACGCTTTGTCCTAAAAAACACATCCGCCGTGTTATACCCAAGCCTGTGATACTGCGATACCATGATATTATCCAGCACCGTCATATCGTTCCAAAGACGTATATTTTGAAAAGTCCGCCCCACCTTGAGCGCGGCGATTCCGTGCGGTTTAAGCCCGTTTATTCTTACCCCGTTTATTATAATATCACCTTCGCTGGGCACATAAAAACCGCTTACAATATTAAAAAGCGTAGTCTTTCCCGCGCCGTTAGGCCCTATAAGCCCGGAAATAGTACCTTTTGAGAGGCTTAACTCTATGTTGGTAAGAGCCTGCAAACCGCCAAAACGATGTGTAAGCCTGTGAATCTCTAGCTGTTTTTCCACAAAAACCTCCGTTTTAGCAGATTTCCGCCCAACTCTTTGTTGCCCAGCAGTCCCTCGGGACGGAACTGCATCAACAGTATTAAAAGAAGAGGGATTATCACCCATTTGAAGATTTGCAGCGGACGAAGGATTTCCAGCAAAAACGTGAACAATATGGCTGAAAGCACGGAGCCTGAAAGCGACCCCATACCGCCCAAATAAACCATCACCATCCCCTCGGTCGATTTCATTATGCCGAATGAGCCCGGATTGATGAATCCAAGCTGGTGGGCAAAGAGACCGCCCGCTATTCCCGCAAGACCGGAGGAAAACATGAAAGCTATCAGTTTAATTCGATTCGTGTCAACGCTCATGATTTCCGCAGCCACTTCATCGTAACGTATCGCGGAAATTCCCTTTCCCAAAGCAGACGACATGAGGCGTTTTATCAGCACGATGCTGACAAACGCAAACACAATTATCCAAACCAGTATCCAAGGGATGGGGATGACGCTGTTCATGGCGAAAAGCGTTGATTTCATGCCCATAAAGCCGCGGCTTGCGCCTACGATTTCCATATTATTGATAGCGGTAGTGATTATATAATTTGACGCGAGCGTGATTATTGCAAGATAATCGTCCCGCGTTTTGAACGAAGGTATAGCGACTATCAATCCCGCAAAAGCCGCCGCGACACCGCCCGCGATTATTACGACAGGAAACAGAAAAAGCGCCGACTGGGGCGGCAGCAGCGGCGATCCGGTGAATTTATTTTCCGTAAATAAAATTACAGAAATAACAGAAGCGGCGTACGCCCCCACAGCCATGAAGCCTGCGTGTCCGCACGAAAATTCTCCCATGTACCCGTTTACGATATTGAGGCTTGCCGCAAATATGATATTAATGCCTATCGACATCAGCACACTCTGCGCATATTGGTTTATTACGCCCAAAGACGACAACGCGATTATGACGAAGGCTGCGAAAATAAATACGCCCGTTAGAGCCATGCTGTTTTTTCTGTCTGAATTCATATTCCTAAAATCCCCCCCCCCCCCCATCCCTCAAAAAAACTCCATTACGCGCTTAATATATTAACGCTGAATACGCGGCCCCGCCGCCGGTCTAAATCTTTGTGCTTTTTGCCACGCCGAAAAAACCTGTCGGTTTAACGGCCATTATTAGCAGCAATATGACAAATGAAATAAGGTCCTTAAAACTTGACGGAAAGAAAGACGCGAAAAACACTTCGATAAAGCCAAGTATGAATCCCCCCGCAAACGCGCCTTTAATCACGCCTATACCGCCCACAACGGCGGCTATGAAGGCTTTCCAGCCGAGTATCATCCCCATATCGTAACTAAGAACGGGATACGACATCCCGTACAAAATACCGGCGACCGCGGCAAGAGCGGAGCCAAGCGCAAATGTAAATGTTATTATCGAGTTTAACGGTATCCCCATGAGCGGTATAGCAAAAGAGTCGTAAGATATGGCGCGCATTGATATTCCAAGTATTGTTTTTTGAACAATAAATTCAAGAATCCCGTAAACGGCAAACGCGCTTACAATAACAATGACCTTTAAATTCGTAAGAACCAGCGGACCAATCTGCCAGATATGTTTTTCTATCATATCCGGGAAGCGGCGCGAACTTGCGCCGAACAGCGCGAGGTTTCCATTTTCAAGGATGAAACCGACCATCAGCGCGGTGATGACCACGTACAATCTGTTTACGCCTTTTTTCCGCAGCGGACGGTATGCCACGCGCTCAATCATTACACCCAGCAGGGCGGTCAAGGGCATGGAGATGACAAGGGTGATGATGAATACAGCCAGTCCGTTGCTCAATTTAGACAACAGCGCCGCGGCTATAAAAAACGCTATGTAACAGGCCGTCATAAAAACATCGCCGTGCGCAAAATTTATAAGCCGCAACACGCCGTATACAAGACAGTAACCCAACGCAATCATCGAGTAGAAACTGCCCCATTGCAGCGCGTTAAATACATTTTGCAGCAAAGTCGCTAACATGACGGCCGTACCTTCGTTTACAGACTCATCACATATTCAAACTCGCCGTTTTCATTCACGCGGACAACAACGGCAGGTTTGAACGGATTTCTATTTTCATCAAAAGTCATGGTGCCCGTTATGCCGGGGAAATCTGTCATGGAAGTCATCGCGTCTTTAATCGCGTCGCGGTCCTTGATAAGATTGCCCGAAAGACCGGCCTCTTGAATTGCGCTAAGAATAATGCGCGCCGAATCATAAGAAAGCGCGGCTACATCGTCAGGGACGTAGCCATAGGCCGCCTTGTATTCATTGATAAAATCAAGCGTAGCGCCAGACGCGCCGGCGGCGGCGTAGTGAGTGGTGAAATAGTAGCCGGTAACAGCGCCGTTTGAAAGGCTCACCAAATCGGCTGAACCCCAAGAATCACTTCCAAGTATGGGTTTATCGCCCCATCCTAAATCTTTCACCTGCGAGACTATCAGCGCGACATGGTTGTAATAGTCTGGCAAATACAAAAGACCCGCGCCGGATTTTACAATGCGCGTCAACTGAGTGGAAAAATCCTGATCCTTCTCGCCGAAACTTTCATAAGCAACGATGTCGCCGCCGTTCCGTATCCATTCATCGCGGAAATTTTCACTCAGTCCTTTAGAATAATCATCTTCCCTGTTATACAGTATCGCTACTTCCGTAACTTCCGGAAACTGCATCCCCGCAAATTTAACCGCCGCGGCCGCCTGCACCGGGTCAAGAATACAAGTGCGGAATACGTATGGACGGTCCGGCGTAACGGCGGGGTTTGTAGCCCATGGAGCTATCATCGGGGTATGGTTGTCATTACACACCTGAGCCGCCGGAATCGCGCGCCCGGAGCCGCAAGGTCCTACTATCGCAAGAACTTTATCCTGCTCGATTAAACGCAGGGCGGCCTGTACCGCGGATTCCGGTTTAAGTTCGTTGTCAACATAAATGAATTCAACGGGATACTTTTTCCCTTTTACATCAAGCCCGCCCGCCGCGTTGATTTCACGCCGTATAAGTTCGCCGGAAAAACGCGCGCCTTCGCCAAATTTCGGCGAATTACCGGTAAGCGGAATATTAAAACCGATTTTGATTACTTGTTCTTTTTTACAACTGGTCGTCCCCAATAGGGCTAAACTTAGTATTAAACCCGCAAAAAACACTTTTTTCACTGTAAAGTTCCTCTATAATTTGATAATTTGCCTGAGCATTACCGCATTTTCGCGTTTGTCCACAGCAGTATGATTTTATAAATTATGCGTAAGGGACGCCTGCTTGTCAAGGCAACTGGATGAACGCGCGGGGCGCGTTCATCTTACGGAGTTTGCGCGGAGCGCAAACTCCAGCGGTTTGTGGGAGGCTTGCGCTAGCGCATGGCTCAACGCGCTTTGCGCGTTGAGCTCCGGAGTTTGCGCATAGCGCAAACTCCACTTTTTGTAGAAAATCTATCGGGATGATAGCGTGGAGCGCAAGGAAACCTGCTGGTGGCTCGCGGGGGTGGCGCGCAAACTCCACGTTTTTGTTGTGCGGGAACTCTATTTAACTTTTCATGGTTTGCCCCCGTTTTTGAATGGGTTCTTTGTTATTTTTCTATATCACACAAGGCTCTGAACCTTCACTAGGCGCAGTAGTAGCATTATCCAGATAATAGAAGTTTTGCAAAGTTTTGTTAAAGGTGTTTTGCTGTGTGTTCTTAGTATTTTTCTACCGGTTGCAAGCCTCGCTATTACTTGCAACCGGTATTGTAAGCCGGGGCGGGATTAGTAATATAGAAAATCCGATTAATACCCCTTCATAAAAGCGCTATTCAAAACTTTTTGCATTAAATAACGGCGACGTCTTCTCTCCATCAACCGTCAAAACAACCAACCTGTGTTTATGCGCCGCTTTATTCCGTTCCTTCGCTATTTCTATAACAGCCTTGTTTCCGGTTTTCTCAGCATCCGCTAAAAGCTGATCCTCATACTCAAGAGTTATAAATTCGTACTGCGCCATTTCGGTTTCGTAATCCACCATAAGAATTTTACCATTCTCCGCTACAACAGCGCCGTCAATAGGTAATACTGCTGGTATCATTTGCGTATTTGTAAATTCTGTTATAAGGGTTTTGGTATCAAGTTCAATACCCCCCCCCCCCCCAGCCGTACCATTTTCCAACAAGTTCGCTTTCCACTGTTCCAGCCGGCGAACCGCCGCCGCCGTCATGGTCGCAAGCGGAAAACAACATGGCGGACGCCAAGAATCCACTCATGCAAAACAACATCTGTAGCCTTTTATTTATCATTTTTAATCTCCTTGTGTGGGTTGGGGGATTGATAATAAATGCGAGAGTTTTAATATCAAGCCGCCGTTAACGTTTATATATAGTGTAAGATAGTTTTCATACGTTGTCAAACAAAATAGAAAATAACGGCAGCCTATGAAAGATAGCGGGAACAATGCGCATTGCCTCAAAACTAATCTAGCCGAAGCGCGTCCGATTACTCAAAACCAAAACCCAACCGAAATCAGACCGCTTCGGACTGTTCTGCCCGCCATTACCAGACGCGCGACTGTTGGGCAGCGCCGTCTTCGCGGTAGAGCTTGCGCTCTCTGTATACGTCTTTGAAATGACAGCCTAGCGCGTTAAACTTATTGACGATGTTGGAAACTACTAAATGCTCGGCGAGTTCGCCGAAACGGTTGTTTAAATCGCCCATACTCTTTTGCAGCACCTTCATTTGCCGGTCGGTCTCCTTATCCGCTTCCCTGTTCTCGTTCCGCAGTTCCTGAATAGAAGCGCGGGTTTCCACTAAAGCCGCCCAGACCTGCTCAAAGTTCAAACCCATCTGGGGCTGTATTGTTGTTTCTGTCATTTCCTACTCCTTAAATATAGTGTCAGGAAGGAATCGTTCTTTGTCAAGAGTACGCATTGCCTCATGAAAAATGTTACCGAAAATGGGTCATGCCTCAAATTGATATGTCAACTTGTTGACACGTCAACTTGTTGACACGTCAACTTGTTGGAACGTCAACCTGTTGACGCTGTTACCCAAAATATAATAAGGACGCTCGAAGGAG
>JAIRZA010000093.1 GCA_031267475.1 Spirochaetaceae bacterium
GGCATTAGACCCATCCGCGGATAAAAGTGTATGCTTAATCTGTGAAAAATACAGCGAAACACAGAACAGCGCTAGAAACCGCCTGCATTATAGGAACACTATCCCTGCTAATTTTGGGCGGACTCGTCGCCGGCACAGCCATACTGTCGAAAACCGGTGTCTTCAAAGCGAAAGACGGCGAACACCCGTCTGACTTCTATCAAAAACTGCGGCTTTTTGACGATGTTTTAGCACTGTCCGGCGAAGAAATCAATCATTCGCATATCAAAAACCTGCTGGAAACACTCGACAAGTCAGCCGCCGGCGCGGAGGCCAGACTCTTACTGTTGAAACGCTATAGAAACCTTGCGCGGCGACACCCGGAATACCGCGAAGACTATCACAAAGCAGCCGTTCACGCGGCCGAAAAATTCCCTCACGCCGCCGTCATATCGGCCCTTGCCGCAGAAGCGGATATGGACGCGGTTGAACCCGCCGAAGCGCCGGAAAAAATCAAACAAACCGCACTCCTGCTTAGCGAAAACGGCCCGCTTTCGGAAGCCGCCTTGCTGCCCGTAGCTTTTTGCCTGTACGCGCTCAGCGGCGCGTTGGACAACATGAATTCCGCCGCCTCCGTTAAGCGCGTTGACAGCCTGTACGCCGCCTTCATCGAAAGCCTGCGCGCCGCGGACGACACCCAAAGCGAGGAAGTCAGGGAAAGTATGCTTGTCGATTCAGCCATAATCAAAATAGCGAACCGGGATCAAGAGAATGCGACCGCCATCCTCGCGCGTTTGGAGCCGCGTAAGGCGGCGCGAGTAAAAACACTGTCGTTCATGGCAAATTACGCCTACGACTTTTTGAATCCGCTGCTTGCGGCGGAACTATGGTCTCGACTGGGCGGGGAAAGCGACCTTGCAAACGCCGCTTCCGCCCTTTATGTCGCAGGCGAGACCGGAAAAGCCCGCAATTTATGGCTTTTGCTGATGAAAGACACCAATAACAACACCGGCGGTACGGCCAAGCCATTAAAAATCCTGTATAATTTGGCGCTTACAACGGAAAATGCGAATGAAAAAAGCGCTTATTTGGAACATTTGCTTGCAAACGCGGAAAATAACGATGAAAACAGAGAGGAACTAATCGCGGGATTAATCATGTATACCCGCCTTCAGAACGAGGAGCGGGCGCGCTCCATACTGTCGGAATACCCGCTTAGCAAACAAGAGCCGCTTCTGGATTTAGAGAACCTCAGCCGCGCGATGGAGTCCATGCCGCAGGACAGAGCCGTCGCGGAAACATGGCTGGCGCTTAACCGCCACCCCGAATCGCCGGAGGTGTACCGCTGGGCGGCGTGGTACTTCGAGTATCAGCGGCGCTATGAAGACCTTGACGCGCTGCAACGCTTTGCCGCGCAGCACAAACTAGAAAGCCCGCATTTGGATTTTCACGAGGCTTTAGGCTATATACGAAACGAAAAAAACAGCGAAAGCGCCGCCTTGCTCGAAACCATTGGAACAGTTCCGGCGTGGCTGCGACACGCCAACCTCGCCGTGATTTTCGACGCCGGCCACGAGTACACCGCCGCGCTGCGCTATTACGAAGAGGCCGCCGCGGAAATCCTATCCGGTACTACCCCCAGTGATAACGAGCGGGCGGCGGCGGCGCGAATATATCTTAGAATGTCGCGGTGCAGACGCATCCTGGGCGCCGGACCAGAGTATGAACGCCGTGATTTAGAACGCGCTTACGAGCTTGACCGTGAAAATATAGACATCCGCCTAGCGTTGCGAAACTTAGGACGGCGCTGATTAATGCGGCGGATTTATGCGCCGCGCTGAATATTATGCTTTTTAGTTGTCTTTTAACTGCCGATAAATTAATAATAAAATGAATCAACAATTAAACTACGAAGACAATATTTTTATTCTGAATTCTAAAATACGAGTAATAGAGGATATGCTGCTACTTGACGCCGACCCTGATATTTTTTTGGAAAGAACACTAGAAGATTTTGATTTTATCGCCGCGAAACTAACTTTATTGCAAGAAACGCTTGCGTTTAACACGCAACTCATTTCAAGAAACGCGCAGTTTCATAACCTTGAAGAAACTTATGAACACTTTCTGGATTTACTCAACGATATGCTGCGGGGGGCGGGATGTTTTAGCGCCAAAAACTATCCAATAGTAAAAGAGCCGCTCAGCGCTCTTGCGGCGCATTGTTTGAATCAGCAAAAACTAATAAAAGCGTCTATGGCGGAAGCTGGAGGGAACACGCTTGATCACCGGCTAGTCAGCGCGGACGAGTTGACCGCGTTACTAGACGGCATATAGTTTGATTTATGAGAGTAACAGGCGGATGCCTGCGGGGTAGAATCGCTGAAACCCCGCCGGGGCGCATCCGGCCGGCTATGGACAGGATGAGGGAGTCCGTATTCGCCGTTATTGGTGATATAAGCGGACAATCGTTTCTTGATCTATTCACAGGCTCCGGAATTATAGCGCTGGAGGCCGTATCACGCGGCGCTTCACCAGTTGAAGCCGTGGAAATGGATAAGGGGAAACGCGAAATTCTGTTAAAAAACGCCTCCATAGCGCCCACAAGGATAAACTGCCGCTTCATGGCGGTGGAACTTTATATAAAACGCGCTAAACGCGCCTTTGACTATATCTTTTGCGATCCGCCGTTCCCTTATAAATACAAGCGCGAACTGGCGGCCATGATAGCGGACTCGGCGCTTGCGCGGGATGGCGGACTGCTTATGATGCACCGTCCGCGAGAAGATTTATGGGAAGAGGACGTTTCAGGCTTGTCCCTGACCAGCCGCCGGGAATACGGGCGTTCCATTGTTGATTTTTGGCGTGTGAATAAAAAAGGTGTGTCAAATTAGCCCATATTACCTTTTTGACTACATTTTTTTTGTAAAAAGTGCTTTTTTCTAAGGAGTTTTGTATATTATGAATACGGCGGAATTATTGGAACGTTTTAAGGGAGAAGAATTTTTTCTCAAATCTTGCGAAAAGCGTCCTATGGACAGCACTCAAAAG
The DNA here is from genome assembly GCA_031267475.1 of Spirochaetaceae bacterium. GTDB lineage: Bacteria > Spirochaetota > Spirochaetia > Treponematales > Breznakiellaceae > JAIRMY01. Next base: position 3,031 of record JAIRZA010000093.1, read on the forward strand.
GCGCATCTTAATCGTAAAGGCAATATGCTTTTTAATCAAGGGGATATTGAAAGCGCCCGCAGGATATTTATAACAACCGGTTACTCCGACGGTTTATCAAGAATAGGGGACTATTACCGTTCAAAGGGGCGTGTTATTGACGCATTGCGAATGTACTGGATAGCGCCGGATAAAAAAAAGTCCAATGAGCTTATCATGGAACTTTCCTTCATGGTGAAAAGCCTTATTCACGAGGGAGATAGTGATGGTTGATATTAGAATTTTAGAAAATGTTCAAGACGAGCAATTTTTGCTCTGTACTCAGGAAATTACAGAACTGTCGAAAGAGGGCTATCAACTGCTAAAAGAAAATAGAGTAAACGAGGCCCTGAAATGTTTCAAGCAAATTTTAGAGCTTGATACGGAGAATAATTACGCTCTTGTCGGCATGGGGGATTCTTGCCGAAAGAGAGGGGCGCACCGGGACGCCGTCCTTTACTATGAACGCTGCCTTAACCACCATCCCGGCAACAATTACGCGCTTTTCGGCCTCGCGGACTGCTACAAAGTGTTGAATCAATATCCCATGGCGATAAAAATCTGGAAAGAGTACCTAAAGCACGACGAGCGCAACGTTACCGTACTCACACGAATAGCGGACGCTTACCGGAAACTGCGTGATTTTAAAAATTCAAAAGAAGAATATGAACGTGTTTTAGAGATGGAAGCGCACAACCCATACGCGATAATCGGACTAGGCCACCTGCATTATGATTTTAAGGAGTACCGGGACGCGCTGTATTTCTGGGAAAAGATGCTGGAAACCCGTAATATGTCCTGCGTAGACATCCGCGTTCTTACATCCATTGGCAACTGCCACCGGAAGTTAAAGACATTTGACGATGGAATCGCGTACTTTGACGCCGCCTTGCAGCGCGAGCCTGCGAACTTTTACGCGCTGTTCGGGCTGGGAGATTGTTTCAGAGGACTGAATCAGCCGCATAGGGCGCTTGAATACTGGAATCGCATTCTTCAACATGATCCTAAAAACAAGGTTATACTGACACGCGCCGGCGACGCTTACTGCCACCTGCATGAATTTGACAAAGCCGTCATGTATTATAACCGCGCCTTGAGCATAGAGTTTGACACATACGGCGTACTAGGACTTGCGACAATCGCCAAACTGCAAGGGCGGATTGACGAGGCTATAAACTCTCTTACAAAGCTGTTGCAGCACGATCCCAAAAACCACCGGATATACCTAGAATTAGCGGATTGCTACCTGCAAAAGAACGACAAAACGCAAGCCTCAGAAATCTTGAAAGCCTTTCAACGCTTCGGTATCCGCAATACCGCCGTAACAGAATTGCTGGAAGAAATAGAGTAATCAGCGTTCAGCGGCATATTCGCGGACGGTAAGACAGCGGCGCTGTTTGCCGGAAAAAACTTTAACATTTAGATTGAGGGTCTGCCATTGTTAAAACCTTCGTTAAGCGGCGCGCCGGTTTCCAGTCTGGAAGATATGCTCGCCCCCCTGCCTAAGTACCGCGCCAAACAAATTTTCGCGTGGATAAACGCCGGCGCCGGCGCCTTTGACCTCATGACAAATTTGCCGCGTTCCTTGCGAAACGAACTTGACGAACGCTTTTGCCTGCGAAAAACATCCGTGATTAACAGCTTTGAAGACAACTCCGGCGGCGCGGTCAAACTACAAATAAGCATAGAAGGCGGAATTATTGAAGCCGTCGCGCTTGTTGACGCGGCGGGGCGCAGGACGGCGTGCCTTTCCACACAACTCGGCTGCGCTATGGGCTGCGTTTTTTGCAAGACAGGCGGCATGGGTTTTAAGCGGAATTTGGACAGCTCTGAAATTACCGAACAATTCTATCATATTCGCGACCTGTACCCGGACGTAGCCAACATCGTATTTATGGGAATGGGGGAGCCGCTGCATAATCTCTCCGGTTTGCGGCAGGCTGTTTCCACGCTTTGCGAAACGTCATCCCAGCGCCGCATTACAGTATCTACCTGCGGTATTACCGAAGGAATAATGAGCCTTGCGGATGAGGGTCCCGCCGTCCGCCTTGCGGTATCTCTGACCACCGCCCGTGAAGCACTGCGCCGGAAACTTATGCCGGTAAGCTCGGCCAACCCGCTTAACAGCCTAAAAGAGGCGCTGCTGTACCATCAAGAGCGGCATAGGCGGCGTATTACACTCGAAGCCGTCGCGCTTGGCGGCGTCAATACCAGCGATGAAGACGCCGCGGCTATGGCCGGCTTTGCTCGCGGTCTTTCCGTTGTGGTGAATCTTATCCCATGGAATCCGGTGGAAAATTTGTTATTTGAAGGGAAAGCGCTAAAAGAACCAAGCGCCGCCGAACTAAAACGCTTTCGCGCCGCGCTGGAGGCGCGTGGTCTAAAAACTGTACTACGCCGCGAAAAAGGACGCGGAATAGCCGGCGCGTGCGGGCAACTGGGCGCGACAGAAAATGTTTAACCATACGCCGCCTGCGCCATTGAAACACCGCCGGCGTAAAATTATTAAACGAGGCTGTTCCAAAACTTCAGTTTTTGGGGAGACAAGCAAAGCTTGTCCAGCAACCTATGAAAACCGCAGTTTTGTCGTCATCATGACGCGCCCATAGGGCGAAAAACTGCAAGAGCC
>JAIRZA010000109.1 GCA_031267475.1 Spirochaetaceae bacterium
AGACTTAACTCGCGAAAAAAAACTTGCTGCTGCCCGACACGCTTTCTTGTTAAAACATCGGCGGCTTCAAGCAGGCGGTTAGCCAGCGTCCGGACATCAAAATCAAGAGAAAAGGCTCTGTCGTCAGCCAGCTTAAACCGGTATGTTTCGCTTGAATTATTTGTAACAGTAAGCCGCACAAAAATATCCCCTTGCTGTGGATAGTAAAGTTGCTTGTCAAAATAACGTATTTCCACGCTTATACCAGACTGTTCAGCCGAAAAAACCATGGCGGCGCAAAAAAGCGGCAAAATGATACAGTATATTTTTTTCACAGAAAACTCCGAAAAATAAAATTGTCCCGAAACTTTGCAGCTTGGTCAAGCTGCGCGGACAAATAGCAGGCGGTTCCCCGCTCCCGCTTCATAGACCTGTCCGAATTTTGCGGTTTCAAGCGGCTGTTGTTCGACAACTTCAGTTATCGAACAACTCTATTTAATAATCGGATATACTCTGCGCCGTATTGATATTATCTTTTTTGAAGTTTATTCTAAAACCATGCTGATGCAGAGTAATTGCGTCTTGGCTGACCTTAACAACGTTAAAGTATGGCGGGTATTTACAATGACAATTTTGCAACGCAAATTGCGCCGCGGCTTACGCGCTAAATTACTTGGCTTAACAGTTTTTTTTCTTTGTGCAGGCGCGTTTATGCTCCATGCGCAGGCTGAAAGGACAGCGGTAATTTTGGCTTCAAGCGGCGGCGGCTTCACGATTGTACGCGGCGGCAGCTCGCGTATGATTTACACGCCGGCCTCCATGCCCGCCGGAGGCGTCGCTTTAAGGGACTCCGACAGTGTTCAGACATCATCCGGGACTTTTGTAGAGGCGCGAGTAACGCCGGGCGGCGCGTTGATACGCATGGCGGAAAACACCATGCTTTCTTTTGACAGTTTAAGCAATTTGAACAATAATTTGGTTATCCGGCTCATGTACGGGCGAATTCGCGTGGATCAAGAAAGTAAAACCGAAACTATCATAGTAAAGAGCGGCGATGTAAAGAGCGGCGATTCCACGACAGAGATGCAAACAGGCGCTATCAATTTTGATTATATAGTGTCGCCCGACACGGAATATAAATCACAGCCCGTGCTGTCAGTATCAACAATTTCCGGTGTCGCAACCGTTATTCCATCGGATAAGCCGAAGAAACCAACACGAATCAAGGTGAGGCGCAATGTAACGCTTACGGTTGACCAGCAAAGCGGCAAAACAAGGCGGCGTTCCATGCGTAAGGAAATACCCGCGTACTGGTCTCGCGTCATTACTAAGGAAATCCCTGTTAAAGAAATCATCGCAAGGGAAACCCCCGTGAATATTCCCGCCGGAAGCAATCCCGCCGCGCCTTCTAATATCGCGCCTTCTAATAATGCGCAGCCGATAACATTCAACGGGAGTCTTACACCTTTGGAAGAATCCACCGTGCTAAAAACTAACGGCATCATAGCAGGATTAACTATTTTGCTGGCGGGTATTACCGTGCAGACCATAGGGCATTATTTATATCCGAATGTGGATCAGATATTTTATGCCGGTTATGTTCCAATAGGTATAGGGACTTTTGTCCTTGTCGCCTCATATTTTTATCCGACTCATGTCAGCGCGAGCCAGGTGAAAGCCGCCGTCGCCGCTTCTGAATGAAAATATCAGTCGAGGCTGTTCCAAAACTTCAGTTTTTGGGGAGACAAGCAAAGCTTGTCCAGCAACCCATGAAAACCGCAGTTTTGTCGTCATCATGACGCGCCCATAGGGCGAAAAACTGCAAGAGCCTGTTACAAAATAACCGGTTTTGGAACAGGCTCAGTCCATTGACCTTTTTTAATGGAACAGGTATATTTTTGGGTATATGAAAATTTGAGCGATTATCCCTATGGTGTTTTAGGGCTGGTTTATGATTATTAAAATTTTATTTACGAGGATTTAATTTTGCATAAAAAAAGATTTGTTAAAGATTCTCCGTTAGATTCCACAGAATCTGCTGGTATGGATGCGGAAAATTATATGGAGAACGGCGGAAATACTGCGCAGACAGAAAACATCCATGAGTCTGACGCGCAAAACGAACCGCAGGATATACCCGCGTCAATGGCGGACGAATCCCAAAAGTCCGCTGAGCTAGAGCGGAAACTCGCGGAATTGACCGATCAATATATGCGGAAAACGGCGGATTTTGAAAATTTCCGCAAACGCATCGTCAAGGAAAAGCAAGACGCGATTGAATTTGCAAACCAAAGTTTACTGCTCGATCTTATCGTTACGCTTGACGACCTTGAACGCGCTGTCAATGCCGCGGGCGCTTCCGCAAAAACGGAGGCGGACTTCGATTCGTTGTGTGAAGGCGTTAGTATGATTGAAAAACGGCTTATTAACCAGCTTGGAAATAAATGGGGGCTGAAGCGTTTTGATTCGGCGGGAACGCCGTTTGATCCGGAACGGCACGAAGCGCTCTTTATGGAAAAATCCCCGGATGTAAGCGAGCCTACCGTTAAAGAAGATTTCGCCAAAGGGTATACATTGAAAGACAGAGTGGTACGCACCGCTAAAGTGAAAGTCGCAATGCCGGAGACAGAAACCGGAAATACTAACGAAAATGGGAACTAACCGTAAAAGCATACGCTTTGGGGTTCTTTAATACAGGGCGGCAGCTCGATTTTAAAATTGCAGGAGCAGGATATGGGCAAAATTATTGGTATTGACTTAGGTACCACGAATTCGTGTGTAGCGGTGTTAGAAGGCGGTGAACCTGTCGTTATACAAAATGCGGAAGGCGGGCGGACTACTCCGTCCATCGTAGGTTTTACCGCGAAAGGCGAGCGTCTCGTAGGCGTTCCGGCAAAAAACCAGATGATAACGAATCCCGAAAACACGATTTTTTCAATCAAACGTTTCATGGGGCGGCGTTTTTCTGAAGTTTCTAACGAAATGAAACTTGTACCGTACAAGGTAACGGAGCAGGGCGATGATGTTCGTATAGATGTGAACGGCAAGCAGTATTCGCCTCAGGAGATTTCCGCGTTTATCTTGCAAAAGATGAAAAAAACGGCGGAAGATTATCTTGGCGAGCCGGTAAGCGAGGCTGTAATTACTGTGCCGGCGTACTTCAACGACGCTCAGCGGCAGGCTACTAAAGACGCCGGCAAGATAGCCGGTCTTGAAGTAAAGCGCATTATAAACGAGCCTACCGCCGCGGCTCTTGCTTTCGGTTTTAATAAAGATCAGAAAAAAGAAAAAAATATAGCGGTTTATGACTTGGGCGGCGGTACTTTCGATGTTTCCATTCTTGAACTTGGAGACGGCGTTTTCGAGGTTAAATCTACTAACGGCGACACTCACCTGGGCGGCGATGATTTTGACCGCCGTGTGCAGGAATGGCTTATAGCGGAGTTCAAGAAAGATACAGGCATAGATCTTGGTCTTGACCGGATGGCGCTTCAACGACTGCGCGAAGCGGCGGAAAAGGCAAAAATAGAACTTTCCGCAATGCAGACTACGGATATTAATTTGCCGTTTATCACGGCGGACGCAAGCGGGCCTAAGCATCTGCAAAAAACGCTTACACGGTCAAAGTTTGAACAACTGGTAGACGACTTGCTTGAACGTACTAAAGAGCCTTGTAAAAAGGCGCTCCTAGACGCGGGGCTTTCAGCCGAACAGATTGACGAAGTTATCCTCGTCGGCGGCTCAACGCGCATCCCGGCGGTGCAGCAAATCGTAAAAGATCTGTTCAAAAAAGAGCCTAACAAGGGAGTAAACCCGGACGAGGCTGTGGCTATAGGCGCGGCCATACAAGGCGGCATTTTAGGCGGCGATGTAAAAGATGTGCTGTTGCTTGATGTTACCCCGCTTTCTCTTGGCATCGAAACTTTAGGCAGCGTGATGACGAAGCTGATACCGCGTAATACTACGATACCGACTAAAAAAAGCCAGGTGTTCTCGACGGCGGCTGACGGACAGACAGCGGTTACTATACACGTCTTGCAGGGAGAGCGCGAGATGGCGAATCAGAATCGCACGCTCGGCAATTTCAATCTTGAAGGAATTCCGCCGGCTCCGCGGGGAATCCCTCAGGTAGAGGTTACATTCGACATAGACGCAAACGGCATAGTTCATGTTTCGGCTAAGGACCTTGGTTCAGGCAAAGAGCAGAAGATACGCATCGAAAGTTCTTCCGGCTTGAGCGAATCCGATATTGACCGCATGGTTAAAGAAGCCGAGCTTCACGCGGAAGAAGACAGGCAGGAAAAAGAAAGGGCGGAGGCAAGGAACGAGGCGGATTCTTTGATATACAGCTCTGAGAAAAATATAAAGGACATGGGCGACAAGCTGAACGCGGCGGACAAGGCAAAGACGGAAGAGGCGATAGCGGATCTTCGCAAGAGTCTTGAAAGCGGCGACACGGCGGACATTAAAGCCAAAACTGAAGTTTTGAAACAGACCGCTTATAAAATCGCCGAGGATCTCTACAAACAGCAAGGCGCGCAAAACGGCGCCGGAGCGCAGCCGGGTTCCGGCGGTCCTAGCGCCGGCGCGGGGCAACAGCAGGAGCCGTCCGGCGGAAGCGCCCCGGACAACGGCGCGGAAGATGTAGACTACGAAGTTGTTGACGATAAAAAATAAATTTTGAGCCGGACAGGAACTTTTGTTTCTGTCCGGCTTGCATTGTGGTCCGCCTGGGTTAACCGGATTTTTCGGACAGTTCTATTACAATGTCTCCACGAATTGTTACTGTCCGCAATGAATAAAACTAAGGCGGCGCTGATTAGCCGCAAGTTAATCAGCGCCGCCCTAACGGTTTGATTATACTCGTTCTAAATAACAATGTCGTTTAGGGCGCGGGCTTCTATTAACAGGAATATTTATGGCAAAAAGAGACTATTACGAGGTGCTGGGTGTTCAAAAAAGCGCTTCAAAAGATGATATAAAAAAAGCGTACCGCAAACTTGCCGTCGCGTATCACCCGGATAAGAATCCGGGCAACAAAGAAGCGGAAGAAAAATTTAAGGAAGCCACCGAAGCATACGAAGTTCTTTCTGACGATCAAAAAAGGTCTGCCTACGATCAGCTCGGTTTCTCCGGCGTGGATGGTATGGGCGGCGGTCAGCACGATTTTAGCAATTTTAAGGATTTTGAAGATATATTCGGCGGAGATATATCTGATTTTTTAGGCAATATATTTGGCGGGGGCGCCGGAGGCGGCGGGGCTCGCAGAGGCGGCGCTCCCGGCCCGCGGCAGGGTGCAAACCTCCGCTACGATCTGGAAATTCCATTCAAAGACGCGGTTTTTGGCACAAAAGTCGAGATTTCATACTCGCGGCAAGTAAGCTGTCCCGCGTGTAAGGGCAGCGGCGCGGAAGCCGGCTCCAAAAAAAAGATTTGTCCCACCTGCAATGGTACGGGGCAGATACGGCAGAGCACGGGTTTCTTTTCGCTTGCCTCGACGTGCCATACCTGCGGCGGAGATGGTTATGTGATTGAACATCCCTGCAAAGAATGTAACGGCGCGGGGACTGTAAAGATGCGCCACACGATAATGGTAACTATACCCGCCGGCGTGGAAAACGGGCGGCGCATGGTCTTGCGCTCGCAAGGAGACGCGGGTCCGAACGGCGGCGTATGCGGCGACCTTTATGTCTTTATTCGTGTAAAACCCCACGACTTTTTTGAAAGGGACGGCGCTGACTTATACTGCGCCGTGCCTATTTCCATAACCCAAGCGACGCTTGGCGGAAATTTACAAGTAACGACGCTTGACGGAAAAACCGTTAAAGTAAAAATCCCAGCGGGCAGCTCGAATGGGAAACTTTTGCGGCTGCGTGAAGAAGGTGTGCCAATGACGCTTGGCAAGCGCGGAGACTTTTACATAAAACTTATGGTGCAGATTCCGGTTAAACTTTCGGCGAAAGGACGCGCTCTGCTTGAAGAATTTTCCAAGTTGGAAGGCGAAAACGAAAAACCAAATCCCATACCTATTGCCTCGCTTAGGGCGGGCTGAACGCGGGGCTTTCTAAAAAACGGTTTTTGTAAAGTTACACGTTGAATTTCATTAGCAAAAGCGGGCGCCGGTCGTTTTTTTATGGGTGTGTCCTAATAATCAACTGGGATTTCAGGAAACGCCCCGCGTACAAGGCGGCGCGGGCGATAAACAGTTTAGGACTCTTTCGTTGGGGCGCTTAGACATACGCTGAAAAGTGTTTAATTGCTTTCGTAGCGCTTCCTAAAGGAGAAGTTATGCCGAAACAATTTAGGACGAGGATCGATCTAAGTTCACCGGCGTTTATCAGTGTCGCCTACCCGCTGACCGCTTTAATAGTCTTGATTCTTTTCCGGTTGATTTTCCCGGATGTCTTTTTGTATGACGATGGTTTGCCGTCAGACGCTTTGTTAAACTCGAAACCGTTGATATTGGATGTTTTTCGCGCCGGAAACATCCTTACACGTTCCCTCCTTGACTTTATATCGCTTTTTCCAGCCATTTTTATAAGCGCCCAGCTTATTACATTCTGCCGCTCCGCGCCGCAAAGACCCATCCGGTATCAGCGTTTTTCGCCGGAATTTTTCAAACTAATGCGCCCGCAGTTGGCTGTCGCTTTGGCGGCGGTTGTATTCTACGGCTTGCTGTTCCTCGTTGTCCGTCCTATGGCCGCCGGTTATCAGATTGATATACAGACGGAAAGTGTGCTTTTTGCCGAAGCGAAAGAAAAAACTATTGCCCTAGCCAATAAAGAAGAATGGACCGAGGCGTACCGGTTTTTATCGATCTGTGAACGCATCTGGCCGGAAAGCCCGGATCTTGCTGATGAGAGGGAAATTATCGGCACAGGCATTACACGCATCATGTACAGCCGCGCGCCTACACCGGAAAAAACGGCGAGCGACGCGCTGGCTGGCGCGCAGGGAGGGGCTGTCAACGCGCAGAGCGCCCTTCGTCTGGCAGAGACTGCGCTAAAGGAAGACCGCTTCTACGACGCTCACCGTCTTGCTGTAATCGCGGGGAGGATTTCTAGGGAAGGAAGCGCCGAAGCGACGCTTGCAAGCCGTCTGGCGGGCGCGGCGTGGAATGCGATAGAAACTCTTGAGCCGGACGCCGCCGAGCGCAGGCAGTATTCAGTTTACCAGCGAAAGAGGGACGGCTATGAGGCAATGGTCAGCGGCGACTGGATACACGCCTATTATACTTTTCGCGCTTTATTGAAGGATGTTCCCAACGACCCGGACGTTAAAACTTTTTTTGAGATTTCTACGCACGGACTCAGCACGGCCTCGTTTTTTATTGACGAAATAGACCGGCTGGGTTTAGAAGTGAGCGCCCCGTTTTTTTCCCTCCCATTATTTGAAACGGACGGGCGCTTAGTAATGCGCCTCGCCTCGATTTTGAACGTGGATGGTTACAGCTACGGGAAAGATCTGGAGGCGGCCGCTTTTGACGCGGATAACAATCCTTTATTCAAAATGAGCGCCCCTTATGTCAAATTTCTGCCGCTTTATGTGGACGGCAAGCAGTTTACCATAATTTATCTGCAAGCGTGGGGACGCGATAACGAGCAAATGAATTGGGGCCCTGTTTGGGAAGGAACTCCGCCCGCGAATACGCCCAATACCCAACTGGCGCTTGCGATAAGCTACGAGGATTTTTTGCTGGCTTCGTCCGCCGGTAAAAACATTGACGGTTTCTTTATAGGCAATATTTGGTCGTTTGCCCGCAACCTTGCGTCCTATGGCTATGTGCCGGAAGTCTATCAGGCGGAAATCATTTACATAATCTCCGAGCCGCTGCTTTTTCTACCGCTGACTATATTTTCGCTTATCGCGGGCTGGAATCTGCGTGGTAAAAGCCGCTCTACCTTAGCGCTGTATCCAATGTTTATAGCGCTGCCGTTTGTACTTAACGGATTGATACACATACTTCGCGGTGTTGCGAATATGTTCTGTATTTTTACGCTTCTGTCATTCGGCTTCACCCCCGCCCTGCTAATCAGTTTCGCCGCCGCTTTCTTGCTGTTCATACTGGGCATTGTGCTGATTAGCGCGCAACGCAGTTAAAACGCCGCCTGTATTGCGTTTGCTTTCCCATGTCATTCTAATTCAAGATAGATTGTCGTGTTTGGAGTGAGCGCGGTTCCCGCGGCGGGGCGCTGCCGTACAACATAACCATCGCCTTTTAGATTTATGGCAAGGTCGTCACGAAGCAGCAACGGCAGTAATTGGCGCTTCGAGTATCCGGTAAAATCCGGTGTAATGTCTGTAACCAGAGGGACATTAACGGCGGGCAGGCGGATTGTGCCGGTATGATTCGCCACCGGATTTCTGCCGCGTGGAATCCCAATGTAATTTATCAAGGTCTCGGCGCTCTCGCGGATAGGGGGGGCGGCTATGCGTCCGCCTAAGTACGAGCTTCCTTTTGGTTTGATTATTACGATATACAAAACAAGTGCGGGATCGTCGGCCGGCAGCAGCGCTATACAGCTTGCTATAAAGTCAGCGTCCGAATACCGTCCGGTTTTGATGTCAATCATCTGCGCTGTACCGGTTTTGACCGCAAGCGGGATGTCGCCGACATTGGCGCGGTAGCCTGTGCCGGTGGACGATGTTACATCCATCATGTAGGAACGCATCTCCCGCGCTGTCTGCGGATTCAATACGCGGACCGGGGACGGAAGATTAGGCTTTCGCGGGTTTTTGCCATCGGAATCTTCAATTTGCAGTACAACATGAGGAGTAACCATGATGCCGTCATTCGCTATCGCGGTGGCGGCCTGAAGCATCTGCAAGGCCGATACCGCAATCTCCTGTCCCATAGCGATAGTCGGCTTAGTACGCTCCGACCAGCGTTCAGGCGGACGCAGGAAACCCGCCGTCTCGCCCGGCAGTCCGGATCCCGTTCTTTCGCCAAAACCAAGTTTGCGAATATCGTCATAAAACGAAGTTTTGGTCATTTTGTCAGAAGCGTAAGCCGCGCCTGCGTTGCAAGAATAAATGATGATTTTACGCGCGTCAACCAAACCATGAGCGCCAAGACAGTTTATTACGATACGCTCGCCAAGATTAGTCGTATGCTCATAAGCGCCGTCGCAGTAGAAAGTGGTTTGCGGAGTAACCGCCGCGGTATCCAGTATGGCGGCAAGTGAAAAAACCTTAAAAACCGAGCCCGGTTCGTATGCCCAAACCGCAGGGCGTATCATACGCGCCTGCTCGTCGCTTTCCTTGAACTGATTCGGATTAAAACCCGGTATGGTCGCGGCGCCCAGTATCTCGCCGGAGCGCGGCTCCATGGCTAAAAGCATTACAGCCTCGGCCTGATTTTCTTTGAGCGTTTTTTCCGCGATTTCTTCAAGCAAATACTGAATCGTAGCGTCTATCGTTAGAACAACCTGATTTCCGGCAATTCCTGCGGGAGCTTCTGTTGGATTGCCGGATTTAGCTCTAAGCTCTTCGTCAAAAGCATATTCTATACCGGCAAGCCCTGTATTTTCATCGCCGGTAAAACCGACTATTTGCCCGGCAAGCGAGCCTTCAGGATAAATCCTTCCCATCACGGGCTCTATGCTCACGCCGTCTATTACGCCCGCAATGGCAAGCTCGTCTATCTTGCGGAAAGTATCCCTGTCAACCTGCTTTTTTAGGTAGATGAAATCTGTCGGCGAAAGATTTATTTTGTCAATTATCGCGGCTTCACTCATGTCAAGGACGGGGGAAAGAACCGCGGCAAGGGCGGTAATATCGCCCGTCTGCGGACGCCACACGGTAACATTGCCAAAACGGGTCTGAATTGCAAGAATCCGGCCGTTTCTATCGAGAATTTGCCCTCTATCCGCTGTTAAAAGCTGTTTACGGGAAATAGTTTGTTCCGGATGCAGCATCAATACGGCGTACCGCGCCATAACAGCTACAGTAAGCGCCAGCAGAAAGGCAATGAAAAATATAAATCTTATTTTTTGCGGAGGCGGCTCTCGCTCTTGTTCCATCTATTTTATCCCAATGACCCTGCCAAGTATATTGTCGAAAGGGACTGGGCCGTAAGAACGCGAATCGTAAGATTCCAAGCTGTTGTCTCCTAATACGATAAAACGCCCGTCATTCAGAACCTTTGCGCAGCGTTTGACGGCTAAAACGCCCGCCGGTGTATAAAATACAATCACATTTCCCTCGTCCGGAAACGACCAGCGGCACAAATAGTTGTTAAACAAAGGCGGGCGCAAGCCGTAGGCAAGGCGATTTACTATAAGAATGTTGCCGTTTTTTATCGCCGGATCCATAGATTCCCCCTGCGTTATCATGAAATCAAAAAAAAATAATTTCAGGATAAGCGCAAATACTAAAGCCAGAAATATATCGCAGAGTATCGCGGCGTCTTTTTTTTTCATAAAAGTATATTCGAAGCCGGCGAAGTTTCCAGCTTTCAGCTAAGTATAAACAAAGCGGCTCTGTATGTCGATAAAGCAAGTAGGATGAATAATAAAACTGACATCATTTTAAAATCGCAGCGCGTTGCGCGCCGTAAAAACGCATACTCGTTTCAAGGCAATGCCGCGCTGAAAGGTATAGACCAGATTCATCAAAATCCGGTTCATAAAAAACGAATTCCCCCGCCTAAAACGGCTGAGGAAAATAACGAATATACAGAGGCTGAGGAAAGCCTTTTACCGCCGTACTATGCGCCGGCGGCCGCACCCGTCGTAAAGAAGACTATATTTACGCCGCAGTTTATGATTCTGAGTATATGCTTTGTCGTATTGGGCTTCTTCGCGTACTATGCCTTGCTTTGGCAGGACAACGAAATTCAGATTAACCCCGAAGCGGAAGCCTTTACCAGAAGAAAAATGATGGCTTATGCGCTGGGTTCTTCAGGCGAACATCTGCCTTTGCCGGAAAAACTCCCGCTTTCTGTAACTGAAACTTTTTCGTGGAGCAATTATACCGTCAGAAAGGGCGACAGCGTATCGAAAATAGCCGCAGATAACGGTCTTTCACTGGATGCCGTCATAGCGTCCAACAATTTGTATAACGCCCGCCTGCTTCGTGAAGGAGAGGCGCTTCGCATTCCGAACATGGACGGCATACCGTACACAGTCGTAAAGGGCGACAGCTATCAAAAAATAGCGGACAAGATGAATGTAGCTCTTGAGGCGATTCTGGATGCTAACGACATTCAGAACGATGATATCAACGTTGGGGATGTCCTGTTTTTGCCCGGCGCTAAGATGCGCTCGGATGATTTGAAAATGGCTCTGGGCGAACTTTTCGTATACCCTGTGCGCGGGCGGCTCAGTTCTTCTTTTGGATGGCGTAAAGACCCGTTCACCGGACAGCGCCGTTATCATAGCGCGATTGATCTTGCGGCAAACACGGGAACTCCGATAAGGGCGGCGGCGGACGGAAGGGTTACATCGGTTGCATATAGTCCGGTGTTTGGTAATTATCTTATCATCACGCACAGCGGCAATTTTCAGAGTATGTACGCCCACCTTAATTCGATAAGCGTGAAAGAAGGGGATAGAGTTGAACAAAACAGCAACGTAGGAGCGGTAGGAAACACAGGGCGCAGTACAGGCGCTCACCTGCACTTTGCGATTTACAAAAATGGCAGGGCTGTGAATCCTCTTGAATATATTAAATATTAGGATTACATTTGCGCTAAGGATATAAATTTCCTCTGTAGGCAGCCTCTTTTGTCGTATCAGGCCGCCTGTGGTTAATTTCTTTTGGAGAAAATAATGCGCAAATTAATGCTGACACTCATCGCCCTTATAGCGGCTGTAACTTTTATTCGTTCACTGGATGTTTCTTTGAATGCGGAAGAACACCCCGCTGATTTTAAGGCCGCCGCGGTAACGCCGGATTTGCAAACTCAGTGAAGAACGATTTGCCTTTACCGTTCGACGAAGCGCTGACATTCCAAGCGCTTCTGGACGGGACCTGCGATAAGTTGCTGCAAAAAAACGCGGCTTTGACTTTGATTCGCCTCTCGGAGCTTGATTCTATCCTCTCTGATGTTGAAAAGACGCTTTCGCGAGTGTTGCGTTAGCGTTTTTTGCTCTGTCAATAATTAGGGCGGCGGAGATTCATATTGAAACGCATACTTCCAAAAGACTATTTACAATAGAGGCTGTTCCAAAACTTCAGTTCTTGGGGAGACAGGCTTTGCCTGTCCATCAACCTATAAAAACCGCAGTTTTGCCGTCCCTGAGACGCGCCCGCAGGGCGAAAAACTGCAAGAGCCTGTTTCAACATAACCGATTTTGGAACAGGCTCAGAATGCACAATGTTTATATCAAACGGGCGGAGCGGGTCTAAAAGTTCGTCAAGGTTTTTATGCTCCCGTGTGCCGAAATGAAACGCCGGCGGCTCGCCGGTATTGTGGTCTATCGCCCGCCAAAGCCAGACTGACGGGATTTGTCACCGGCAAAACTCCGCATTTCGTCCGTCCCCCCCTCCAAAAAAAAATCCTCCGTTAACCGCAACAATTTCAACCGTAACGCCGCCTCAATACTCCTTTTCGCGTTGGTAACGGTGTCCTTGGCTGCTCCCGGCGTTCTGGCCGCTGCCCGCGTCACGCCCCCGTTGACTGTCGAAAAAAATATGCGCGAACGGATCCCCGGATCCCTATGCGTTACAGGTGTAATGCTCGACAAACGTTTTGTGCGGGCATTTTTCATTACGGCACAAAAAACGCTGTCTGCCGTTCCCGGATGTCCCGTTTTTCTTCACGTCATCGCTTCCGCAAAGCGGGCATTTTACCGGTGTTAATACCGTTATCGCTCATCCCTGTCTTCCTAACAGTCTCTATTGTAGCATACTTTTTTTCTGTTGCCAACGGCTATCGCCCACTACCGGAAATTCTCGGACAAAAAACATCCGCAACATCTCCGACAGGTATGGCGGCTGTTTACCGCAATAACGGATACAAGTCCGAGGTAAAGAAAAACGTAATCAGACAGGGCCGTTTTTCCCTTTTGGAGAAAATGCGACACGCTGTCATTGTCTCGCCGAGAGGCACCGGTTCAAAGCGTTCGCACTTTCCGTTTGAGCAGTTTTCCGTACGGCGAAGGATACATCGCCCGCACGGAAGAGAGAAAAAAGCTACTCCGATGCCAGCCAGTCGGTAATACCGTTCTGAAGTATCTGCTGGGCCATGCTGATGGTAACATCATACAGCGCGGAATCCTGAGATACGCTGGTTTCCAGCGCGCTCGCTATCTGCCGATTGAGTTCCACCTTGGGAATGGTGTACAAAACATAGACGGTGTACTCGTCGGTGTATGCGTCTTTCCGGTCGGGGTTGTAGCGGCGGCGGAGGCTCCACCAATCGGCTTCGCGCTGGGCGCCGCTGTAGGATACGTTCACCACGGCGTTGATTGAGTTGTCAATCTGCTGGTTGTATTCACCGGAACCTGCGCCCTGGGCACTGGACGTGTCCGCTCCGCCCGATGTCTGGGCCGCGCCCTGCACTTTTGCCTGATACTCGCTGGCAATGTTGGTGCGGAGCATCGCGCCGATCCGCTGCTGCGCGCTAAAGCTGTCTGCCCAGGCGAGGACAAACTGCTTGTTTACGCCGGTTTCCTCACCGATGATGCAGTATTTATCCTTATACTGGGACTGGCTCTGCACGGCGGAGATGCCGCTGGCGGTGTAAGTCTTGATCCAGTCGGGGGTTGCCACATTCATCAACGTTCCCTTGTTTTCCAACTCCGCAACCGTCACTTTCGGCCCGGAGGCGCAACCTGCGGTCAACGCAACGAACGCAGCGGCAATGCCGACAACCGCGATTTTCTGTACAATCTTCATGTTCCTTCCTTCCTTCGTAAAAAGTTATATAAGACAGCCCCGGTACTTTAGTATCGGAGCGGCTTCCTTCCATTCGATAAGGCGAGCGTGACGGCGCAGACCGCGGCTCTCCGCATAATGTTCATGTTCTTTCTTATCATGTTCTCATTTCCCTTATTTATAGCGCATCCGCATTTTTTTGTCAAGGGTACGCTGAGTTTTCGTCAAACTAAAAGAGAAACGCCCTTCACATTTTTTATTACGAAACGAGGGAACGACATTCTTCGTTTTCTGCCGGTGTATTTTTTTTGTTTTTTATGGTTGGGAAAGGGTGTGCGCACACGAAAGGCGCGAACAAATCCGGTTTGTTTTGTCGCTGGGCCGGTTCGCGGTTGACCAAAAAGTTTGCAGGGACGCGCATTGCGCGGATGAACAGGCGGGATTCGCGTATACGAGGCCTGAGTTTTCCGTGACCCTGATAGATTCACGCCCGCCCCGCACGAGGGTCGGGCGTGAAAGAAAGGTGCCAAGAGGTACCCTAGTTGACGCAGAAAGCGGGGGCAACGCCTATGACACTACTGGCAGACTCATAACTGGTCATACCACCGCGGTTGACCATACAGAACGAAGCCGAGCCGCTGAAATATGCGGAGCCCATCCAATAAATCATGCCTGCACCGCCTAGATCCATGCCATTAGCAAAAATTTTCTTCATATCGGGATAATAGCCGGAACTGTCTCCATACCATGCCTTGTGACGCGAATAGTCGTCGGTATAATACGCAAGCCGCGCCTGATTGTCCGCGGTTTCGCCGTTCGGCGAAAAATATATCTCCGGCCCAAACATTTCCCGTTCCGTGGGCAGCCACAGTTTGTCGCTTACGGGCGCGGCTCCCGTCCCGTTTTTACCTTTCGAGAGAGCCCGTCCGGGCCCCCACAGCACGCCCTCCGGCACACCGGCGTTCTTCAGGCCCGTAAGGAAATTCCCGGTCAGGTACGTCCGCATCTCGCTCGACGCGTATCCGCCCGTGCTGTCATTGGACGGGTTCATCCGGCGCAAAACCGGTATGTTCTGAAACTGGAACACGACGTGCGGCGTGTTGTTGCCGTTTATATTGTTGAAGGAGTTTAGCCCCACCACAATGAGGCGGCACAGCGTTCCCCACGGCTTTCCCTCGTTTTTTACCGCTTCCACCGCCTTCGCCGCATCGTGGCTAAACCCGCCCGTATTGCTGCCCGTACCATACGCATCGACGGCAAGGCCGCCCTCCAAGTCGATCCAGTCGCCCGTTTTGATCACATTGCCCGTCCCCGCAAGCCCGCCTTTTTGGATATACGCGTGAAGCTCGTTAAAAGCCGCCGCCACCCCCGCCGTTCCCGTTACGGTGGTAACACCAAACTTTGCCTTGATACCGGGCATGTTCGCCGCCCCGGCGACAGGCACCCCCATAAGTTTGCGCACCTGCACCGTCTTGGATGCGGAACTGATGCTGTAGCCGCTTTTGCTTACGTCCACGGCGATTTCCCCTTCCGCCGTCACGCCGCTCACCGCAAGCTCGTATGTTCCGGCCGCAGTCTTCTTGCTGAGCGTTCCCCTCGTGGTTCCGGTGGATCCCGCCGTTATCGTTATATCGTTCTCGTTCAGCCCTGCAATATCCTTGTCAAACGTCAGGGTCAGCGTTGTGGTGGTGGCCGTACCTGTCGCGCCGTTCGCCGTAACGCTCTGAAACTCCGCCGCCGGATAGTAAACCTGCACGGTCTTGGACGCGGGGTCGATGCGACAGCCGTTTTTGGCCACGCCCACGGTGACTGTCCCCGCCGCCTTCACGCCGCTCACTGGAAGCTCGTATGTTCCGGTCGCAGTCCGGTGAAGCGGACCCTCCTTCACGGTTCCGGTGTTTCCCGCCGTTATCGTTATATCGTTCTCGTTCAGCCCCGCAATATCCTTGTCAAACGTCAGGGTCAGCTTGGTTGTGGGGCTTGCGCCAGCCGTGCCGTCCGCCGTAACGCCGTTAAACTTCGCCAGCGGATAGTGAATTTGCGCCGTCTTGGACGCGGGGTCGATGCTGTAGCCGCTCTTGGCCACGATCACGGCGATTTCCCCCGCCTCTTTAACGCCGGAGATGCCGAGGGTGTAGACCGGCCCTTCTCCCGAAAGCTCACCCTTCTTTGCCCCGGTGGAACCCGCGTTTATGGTTATGTTGTCCGC
>JAIRZA010000135.1 GCA_031267475.1 Spirochaetaceae bacterium
CTCTTGCAGTTTTTCGCCCTATGGGCGCGTCATGATGACGACAAAACTGCGGTTTTCATAAGTTGCTGGACAAGCTTTGCTTGTCTCCCCAAAAACTGAAGTTTTGGAACAGCCTCAATTTATTTTTTTAACCGAATATATATCTGTTTGCTTCCGCCGTTTTGAGACACTTCCTCAATTTCAAAATCAGGAAGCGCTCGAAAGAGGTCGCCTAGTTTTTTAAATCCGTAATTGCGCGGGTCGAACTCGCTTGACCTGTTCGCTATTTTTTGTCCAACACCTCCAAGATACGCGCGTCCCGACTCATCCGCAAGATCTTCAACAGCGTCCCGCAGTATTTTTAACAAGCGTTTATCAATTTTAAAGTCTTTGCGCGATTTAGCCGCCGGCTTTTCTTCGTCGTCGTCCGTCTGCGTATCGCGGAGTATTTCCGTGTATATAAATTTATCGCACACCGACACAAACGCTCGCGGCGTCTTCTTTTCGCCAAACCCGTACACTTTAAGCCCGCTTTCACGCAGACGGGCGGCCAGGCGCGTAAAATCCGAATCGCTGGATACGATGCAGAATCCGTCCAAATTGCCGCTGTAAAGCAAATCCATAGCGTCGATAATCATCGCGCTGTCTGTAGCGTTTTTCCCGCTCGTATAAGAAAACTGTTGAATTGGCTGTATCGCGTGTTCAAGAAGTTTATCTTTCCATGAACGCAGATGCGTGTTAGTCCAATCGCCGTATATGCGTTTGATGCTTGCTACACCGTACTTGGCGACCTCGTCAAGAAGACCTTCTATATTAACGGATTGCGCGTTGTCCGCGTCTATAAGCACCGCGAGCTTGGCTTGGTTAAGTGTATTTTCAACAGTTGAAAATGGTAATAATGGCATAATGTCTCCTGCCTTAGTTTAAAAATTTATCTGACTTGTCCGGCAATTCGAACGATCGCCGTTCAAGCCCCGCAAAATGTTCCGCATTTTGCGGTTTCGCGGAAGTTGTTTGAAAACTCATTTTTTCCAGACAACCCTACTGTTTCATCCGGCGCACCAAGCGAATCTTGCCCATGGAGATTTTTATGCGTCCGGAGTCATTTATATTATTATCGTCAATTTCAGCGCCTTCGTTTGTCGGCGACAGTTTAACGCTTAAAATTGTTTCGTCCTTTGATTTTTCCAGCGCGGCTGGAATACCAGTTATACATTTTTCATTGCCGCTCGAATCCTGAATAACGATTTCAAGCGCCGTGTTTGAAAGCAAAGCCTCTTTCGCAAGCGCGAGTTTGCCGGCGTAATCAAGTCCGCGCGCCTCCCGCTTTTCATTACAGGTCAGCGCCCTGCTCAACTGCCGCGTCGAAATTACCAGTTTGCGTTCTATGCGGGCGTACAATTCTTCACGCTCCATCTTGGAAGGCTTTAACTCGTCAAGCGCCGCGCGGAACCGCCTTTTGTATTCTTCGGCGCTTTTGCGGTCGCGCGAATCGTCCGCGGACGCGCCTGTAGGCGGGGTCTCCGCGGGCGCGACCGTCAGGGCATTAGTCCGCGGTGTAAGAGAGGTGAAAACCGGAAGCGCTTTTTTTTGCGATGCTTCGGCGGATTTAGCGCGCGGTTCAAACACCATGCCCGCGCCCGCTTTCCGCAGCGCGGCGGCGGCCTCGTCTTTGCCGGCGAAGTCAAGCAGATATACACCGGGCGAGGGGTTAAGAACGATGTGCGGCGCGACAGCCTCCGCTCGCGCCATGCAACGCTGTTCCTCAGATAATATAAGGCTTACGCCTTCTATAACGACGATTTCTGAATGATGTTTTTCCCAGTCGTTGAGCGCCTCGGCCAAAGCGTCGTTATCAATGCAAGCCGCCGCTGAAGAAAAAGAAGAAGAAGAAAGTTTTTTTAGAATTCCAGACATTGATTTAGCGCTCACGCCGTTGTTAAAACCCCGCGCCGCGGACTCCCGCGTAACTCTAAATTGAATCCGCGGCCTTACTTCAACAATCTCGCAGAATGAGGCTAACAGCATGGCTTCTTGTAATGTTATTTCTGGCAAAATGATGAATGAAAAAATAGAATTGAATACGATTACAGGGGTATCCGTGCTTGTAATTCCCGCGCTGTTGATTATTCTTTTATTATACCCGTCAGCCGTTTTCAGTAACAAACCTGTTTTTTCCACGGCCTCAAGCAGGATATTGGCTTTCACCAGCTCGTCCGCATACAGCATATTCACGCTCGCCGCCTGATTCATCTGAATTATCCGCTTCAACGCCGGCTCCGTATAGCATTTATCATCATCAAGCGCGTAATAGAGCGAGGCGGCGGCGGAGGCGATGTACTGGATGATTTTTCTTTGCGGAGGAAACGTTTTTGCAATATCGCGGCTAAGGCTTATATACACTCCGGCGGCGCAGTACGCAAAACGCTCCGCCTCTGTTAGACCGGCGAAGTCCCGGGATTTTTGACTCGCGGGGTCAAACGAGCCGTCCGGCAATAGGCCTATACAGCGCAGCGCTTTTATGAAAATATCCGCGTCTTCTAAATGTAATATCCTTTGCGCTTTTTGCGTTATATTTTTGCGCGGAGAGCCGTCATGCTTTAATATATGCTTTTCAGACGACAGCAATGTTAATAAAGACGCGAGAAAAATATCATCATAAACGAATCCTGTATGAACCGGACGCTCCTTAATATACGAAAATAAAATGCCCTTGTCCGCCGCAAACGGCAGCAGTATTTTCTTTAACAGCGGGTTAAGCGACAAGCGTCCGTCCTCTTTGATAGTATAAACTATAAATCTTTCTTCAAGATTAGATATAAGCGAATCGAGTTCTATATATGAATATTCCCCGCTAAAGAATGTTCCCAAATCCCAGCGCGCAGGCTCGTTCAGAGCCGCTACAGCCGCTATTATTTTGTGATCGTCGCCGCCTATATACGCGGCTATCGTTTCTTGCGTATCTTTATTTGAAAGAAAAGCCGCAAGCTCGTCCAGCAGGCGGTGTTTGTTAAAAGGCGATTGGATTGCGCCGAAAATACCGCGCATAAGATTAAAAAAACGCGCGTCAGGCAGAGTTACCAGGGCGGCCTTCCATTGCCCGGTAGAACGAAACGCGGTATCTAAAAAGTCCATTTATCATTATTTATAATATAAAACGCCTGCTTGTTAAAGAGGGTTGGTTTGGACTTGTTGACAGCGTTTTAAATAACGATATAATTATGATAGCTTGCGATAATTAGTTCATAGGACTTGTCCGAAAACTAGTTGAAAGCTGGAGTTGCTTAGTGCCGTCTGTAAAAACATATCCGCGTTCAGGATTTATGAGCGTTAACGTATTATTGCTTGTATATTTGCTGCTGTGCGCTTTGACAGTATTTTTTTCACGCAATTTATTTTATGAAATATTGATAGGCGGTAAGACACCTCCGCTTTTGGAATTAGCGGTCTATTTTACCATACCGGCTGTACTTCTTGTATTGCTTGGTATTTCCATAGTAAATGTGATTCGTGATATGTTCGCTAAAAAACCGGGCGGCAAATTTCAGTTAAGGCTCATCAGTAATTTTATTATTATCGTCGCTCTTACCGCTATGCCTGTTATTCTGATAACTATACAGTCTTTTTACGAAGTTGTGCGCTACTGGCCTAACGTAAAAGTGCGCGAAGCGCTGGCGGACGCTAACGAATTTGCCGTTGACGCATACTCATTGCGCACAGAGAAATATGATAAATTTGTAAATAGTATTAGTTTTGACGCGCTGACCGCGTGGTATCAGGGCAATGATACACAGCGCTATGCTTTCGATAAAAACGATATTGCCGCGATTCAGGATTTTGTACGCGGAAAGAACGACGGATGGCGCAGCGTATTTTTTACCGGACCCAAAGAGCTTGAACTGACGAATCCGCCGGCATCCTTGCAAGGATTCGCGGCGCAGCGGATAATGCCGCGCGACACGGATGTGGCGCGTTATGTTGATTTACGAAAAAAGGACTCCGCCCGCGTGATAAGTTTTAATCTTGGAAACGGATTTGACGCTGGAAGCGAGCTTATACGCGCCGAATCCTTTCGTTTTGAGGGGCTTAACCAGATTTTTTCTCATAACGCGGATCCGCTGATATTTTCGTTTTACGGTATATTTTTTCTGCCGATTTTATTGATGATATTGATAATCGCGTTCAGTTTTACTCAAATTGTGACTCAGCCTATCGCGGATTTGGGCGAGGCTACTATGCAGGTGGCGAAAGGCGATTTCAAAATACAGATATTGACTCACCCAAAGGACGAACTTGGACTTCTTGTTAATAATTTTAATGTGATGGTTCAAAATTTGGAAAAGACCAGGAATGAACTTATTCGTTCCGAGAAGCAGTCTATATGGCAGAGCATGGCGCAGCAGCTTGCTCACGAAATAAAGAATCCGCTTACGCCGATAAAACTTACAGCGGAGCGCGTCCTTCGCCGGTACCGGAACAATCCCGAAAAGACTAATGAAATACTTGAAGATTCTATGATGGCTATAATTCAGGAAGTGGAAAGCCTTGCGACTCTGCTTGATGAATTCAAAACGCTTTCACGTCCTATAGAGCCTTCGCTTTCAACGACGAATATACGGGACGCGACGGAAGAAATCATTATGCCTTACAAAACGTCATGGGTAAATGTTAAATTTGATACAAGCGGGATGTATTCCAGCGTTGAAGTAAAAATGGATAGAAAACATCTTTCGCAGGTCATAGGAAATCTTATAATAAACGCTATCGACT
Organism: Spirochaetaceae bacterium; assembly: GCA_031267475.1. Taxonomy (GTDB): domain Bacteria; phylum Spirochaetota; class Spirochaetia; order Treponematales; family Breznakiellaceae; genus JAIRMY01. The sequence goes on from JAIRZA010000135.1 coordinate 4,750, forward strand.
CTATGGACGGTAACGGCAATATCGAGATTCGCACAGGGCTTGTTAATAAGCGGAATTGCAAGTATTGCAGGTTGTCGCTGCAAGATAACGGAAAGGGTATTGACGAGGATGCCGCCGCAAAAGTGTTCACGCCGTATTTTACCACAAAAGAGTCTGGTACGGGATTAGGGCTTCCCATCGTCGAGCGCATAGTAAACGACCATGGCGGCGGAATTTGGTTTAATTCCGCGGCGGGCGCCGGCACTACGTTTTTTGTTGATATTCCGGTTAAAGATTAGCGCGGTAAAAAACGCCGCCGGCGTTTAGGGTTTTCGCGGAAACTGAAATTCCAGACAAATTTACCGGTTGTTTCCGCCGCGCCGGATAGGAGTAATATGTATAATATTTTAGTAGTAGATGACGAACGGACGATACGGACGACTATAGCCGAAATCATGGAGGATGAAGGCTACGCCGTGTTTACCGCGGAAGACGCTGTTTTGGGCATAGAATTGTTATCGCAAAATGAAATATCAATAGTCATACTCGATGTGCTTCTGCCAAAAATGGGCGGCATAGAAGCTCTTGAAAAAATACGCGCCCTTTGGCCTGAGACTGAGGTGGTGATAATATCCGGACACGCTAACATTGATACGGCTGTAAAGGCGGTAAAATTAGGCGCTTTCGATTATCTTGAAAAACCGCTTTCAATCGATAAATTATTAACCGTTTGCAGAAACGCGCTTTCGCTCGTCAATCTTCGCGAAGAAAACGCCGAGCTTAAACGGAATGTAACTATGGGCGGCGAATTAATCGGCGCCAGCTCTCAAATAGAACAGATACGCAATTTGATTAAACAGGCGGCGGCCAGCAACGCCCGCATACTCATAACCGGAGAAAACGGAAGCGGCAAGGAATTAGCCGCCCGCGCCGTGCATAAACTTTCTTCGCGCGCAAACGCGGCGTTTGTAGAGGTAAACTGCGCCGCGATACCCGACAGCCTAATCGAAAGCGAGCTGTTCGGACACGAAAAAGGCGCGTTCACAGACGCGGCTTCCCGGCGGCGGGGGCGTTTTGAGCTGGCGGACGGCGGCACGCTTTTCCTTGATGAAATCGGCGATATGTCGCTTACCGCGCAGGCGAAAGTCCTTCGCGCGATTCAGGAACAAAAGATAGAACGTGTGGGCGGTGAAAAAAGTATACCGGTTGATGTGCGGATAGTCTGCGCCACTAACAAAAATCTTGAGGACGCTTGCAATAAGGGCTTGTTCCGTCAGGATCTATTTTTCCGCCTGAATGTCATACCAATACACATGAGCGCGTTGCGCGAGCGTCAAAGCGATATTGAACCTTTGCTGCATCATTTTTTGCGCGAAGCGGGCGCGCGCGCTTTTACATTTGATACGGACGCGCAGACATATCTTAAAGAATATCCGTGGCCGGGCAATGTGCGCGAATTAAAAAATCTGGCGGAGCGCATCGCTGTTCTTTGCGATGACGACAACATAGGGCGCGACGCTCTGATAAATTTATTTTTTCCAAACAACACTGGAAAAATACAAAATAAAAGCGATGAAGCGCCGCCTTGTCAAAATCCGCTTGACAATGATATATTGGAATTGTCATACAGTATGGCAAAAGAATTGTTTGAAAAACGTTATTTGGAATATCAACTGAAAAAAAATGATTATATAATGTCGCGTACCGCAGAGGCTATTGGTATATATCCCGGAAACCTTCACACAAAGCTGCGAAAGTTCGGTATTGAAAAAAAATTATAGCGGCAAAGGAGAGACGGGGAAGGCAATTATGAAAGAACTAACAGATCGACAGCAGCTTGTATTAAATTTTATCGCGCGTTTTATAAGCGAGCATAATTATCCGCCTACATTCAGACAGATTGCCGAATATTTCGAGATTACCGTGAAAGCCGCTTACGACCATGTGGCCGCGTTAAAGAAAAAGCAAAAACTTAGAATGTGTGATAAAAGTTCGCGCACCATGGAAATTATCAATTGCGAATTCGATGATAAAGAAAGCGACGGTTTTCACGATATACCAATATTAGGAGAAGTCGCCGCGGGTCCGCGTATCCTTTCACAAGAAAATTACTTGGGCAGTATACGTGTACATCATTCATTGTTAAAAAAACAAAAACGTTATTTCGCGCTGATTGTGCGCGGAGACTCAATGAAAGAGGCTGGTGTGATTGACGGCGATACCGCGATAGTTGAAAAGATAGAAACCGCCGAAAACGGCGATATTGTTGTGGCTATGATTAACGATGGATATACGTTAAAAAGGTTTTTTAGGCGGAATAAAAACATAAAATTGCAGTCGGAAAATCCGGCGTATTATCCCATTTATTGTAATGATGTCCGTATAGTCGGTCATCTTGCCTGCGTAATACGCTCTTACTGATTTTTATTATGGCTAAAGGCGAAGTTTTTTTATTTTTGGGCCCCGAGTTGGGCGAGAAACTGGACGCGATTGAGCGCATACGCGGCGAAATGACAAAAAAGTACGGCGCCGCGCCCGAAGAAACATCTTTTTACGCCGGCGATACACCAACCGTTGATATTAATTCTTTTTTATTGAACGCATCTTTGTTTTCCGAATCCCGTTTGATACTTGTTAAAAACGCCGGCTTATTAAAAAAGAAAGACGACGCCGCGGGTCTTGCGGCGTATATTAAATCTCCCGCAGACGACACTACGCTGATTCTGATTTCAGATTCTAACAGTATCGACCGCTCGCTGGAAAGCGCCGTTCCAAAAGACGCTAAGCGTATTTTCTGGGAATTATTTGATAATAAAAAACCTGAATGGATACGCTCGTATTTTCACCGCGAAGGTTTTTCTGTTGACGAAGACGCGGTAGACGCAATTTTGGAACTGGTAGAAAATAATACGGATGCCTTGCGGCGCGAATGTTCACATTTGATGCTGTTTGCGGGCAAGGGGCGCGCCGCGGCGATAAAGGCGGACGAGGTTGAAAAATGGCTTTCGCATACGCGCAGCGAATCCGCCTTCACGCTTTTTTCCGCTCTTGCCGCGGGCAATTTGTCAAAAAGTATAGAGATAACGAATACGCTGCTTGCGGGACAGGAAACGCCCGTCGCTGTTATAGCCGGTCTTACGTGGTGTTTTAAGCGCTTTCGTGATTACTGCGAGCTTGCGGCGCGAGGGGCGCTTTCTGATTTTGAGTTGAAAAAAATCGGGGTGTCCACGGTAAGGAGCAAGCGCGATTATGCCAACGCGGAACGGACTTTTGGTTTAGACTCCGCCGGACGGTGCATATCCCTCTGCGCTGAATATGATATTGCCGTACGCGCGGGCGGCTCGGCTGTTGAAGATATATTTTTACATCTATACTTGTATAAATTATTGAGTCTTAAAAAATAGAATTATTCAAAAACTGGTATTTTTGAATAAGCACTGATTGAACACGGCTTGTCAGGCGGCCGACCGGCTGTCGAACAAGCCAATGTTAGCGTAAAGGAAACTGCTATGAAAAATTTTGAGGAACGATTGGAGCATCTTGAAAAACTTGGCGAACAAGTGCGCAGAAGCGACGTCCCGTTGAGCGACGCGCTGGCGGCTTTTGAAGAAGGCGTTAAACTTGCCCGCTCGCTGGAAAAAGAGCTTGAAAAGATTGAGGGCAGGATTGAAATTCTTGTGAACGGCGATGATACCGGGAAGGTTGAAAAACCAGAACTGGAATTATTTAACGGCGCTTGACGCGGAATGAGGACCCCTCCCCTCCCCGCCTATAATATAGTTGTTTAAATTCTGAATTTGTTTTTAACGACAAATGTTCGAAAACCGCAAAACATCGAACAAGCCTTGAAGTTATCGAACAATTCTAATGATAAAAATTAAGTTTGAATTTTACATCGCATCCGGAATCAGGCTCCAAGCAGAGGCGCTTGCAAATTAGAACGCGGCTTGATTGATAGTAGTCAGCGCCGTCTAAACCTGCATTTTCGGAAAATATCCATGCGTCAAACGCGCCGGAGCCGGAGCTTAAATTAATAATCACCTCGTTATGTATATCTTGAAAATCAACAGCGGCGGCTTCCGAAATTATTAGGCCCCTAAGGCCTTCAATAGGCGGCGCGGCCTTTTTTTCACTGCAATTTGAAAACGATTCATATTCGCTATATGAATATACACGAAGATTTGTTTCATCATCGTCCGAAAACGATATATTCAATTCCGGCATAAAAATAAATCGCTGTCCGGAGTCGCTTTTATTCGTTATATGGTAGCTCAGGCTGATTTCATTATTTTTTAAATAATATGTTTTTTCAATTTCTATATTAGAAAAATTTACGCCGCCGGCGGACGCGGCATCCAACGCCGCCGCCGGCAGTTTGAAACTAACCTTATGACGCTGCCGGTCTATCGCGGTCATTTCGTAACATTCGTCCACACATAAACGAACTCCGGAATAATCCTTGTTTATTACAGCCTCGCGCGAAAAATCAGCAGGCGCTATCATATCGCTGAACGAGTAACGCTTGCCGTTCACGCTCGTAGTGCCGCAGTAGTTCCATGAACGCGGGATATAGTCTAATTCAAAAATGCTTGCTCCGGACGCGCTGATGAAGCAATTTATATCTTCGCTTTGAAACAGATATTCGCTCAAGCCGTCAAAGTTAAAATCAAACACCATAAGAGAAGATGTAAAACTTTTGTACCCGCGTGTTATTTTTTCAGCGTCTAAAAGCGCCTGATAAGCGGCTTTCATAACAGCGGCTTGATTAATGCCATTTTTCGGCTCGCTGTAAAACAGACCGTAATTCTGCGCTTTCCACAATTCCTCATAGGCGCTGCGCTTGCTAATTTTATCGCCGCGCAACTGGTCGACAAGCGCGTGTACAAACGTCATCTTGGCGTAAAGATAATTTTTTTCAGGATACTCTATCAAACATTTTTTTACCGCTTTTTGCGGAAAATAAATTTTGCGCGGCGGCGAAAGGCTTTTAATCAGTTTCGACGGCAGAGAAAAATCTATCTTATTTTCATAAGCGGACAGCTCTGATAAAAAAGAAAGCGCCGAAGTTTCCGTAAACGGCTCGGAATTTTCGTTGTTAAAACACGGCGGAAAAACACTCACTATCTGCTCCATCCCATTTTCCGCGTCAAGCAAAAAGCCGTCTAAAACCCCGCTTACATCCCTTTCGAGGCTGGCGGCGATGCGTTTTGAAATGGGAAATATGGTAACCAGCTTGCCCTTATCCTCGCTGACGTAAGGTTCTCGCAGCCCGCTTTCTTTTACGCCGGCGTCAAAAAAATACGCGTCGTCAAGAAAAGTGTAAGCTATATTGCACGATTTAAGAACGCTGGGCATGGAGGAATCCCACGCGAGCTCCGGCAGCAGGCAGCCTTGCGTACGCTTGCCAAAGTGCTTGCGCAGGTACGTCGTGAGCATCTCTATATGCCCCAAACGGTCCTTATAGCTGACGAGCGGCATCATGGGCTCATAGAAACCACCGGTCAAAAGTTCAAGCTGTTTCCTGCGAACCATATTTTCCGCAAGCATGAAAATTTCACTGTGATTACGCTCAATCCAGTACCATAATGAGCCGGAAAAATGCAAAACTACCGGAATTTTAGGGAACTTGAACAGTGTAGACAGAACAGGACGAATCTTTTCGTTATACAAGCGCTCAAAAGCGGAACCGCCCACGCCGTCTGGAAGATGATAATGCACGCCTAAAATAAGTGTTACTGATGCGCTCATAGCCTTTCGAAATAATATCATTTTTTACGTCTTTTGAAAACACCTAAAAACTCAAAGGGGACAGCAATAATATATACGCTATAGACGAAAAAACCAGGGAAAGCAGAGCCATGGAGATGAGAAGCAGGGGCTGTCCGCTTAAAACCGAAGGTATTTTTTCGTTTTTACCGCGAAGTTTTATCATTCGCAGCAGTAAAATGGCAAAGAACGCGCTGAACGACAGGCAAAAAGAGAGTGTCAGCGCGTCCATTGTCGTATCCGCTAAGTGTAAAGTCAACAACAGCCCCGTTATTATCAGACCGGAGTATGAAGTGTAGGGTGAAAACATCCTGTTTTGACGCATGGAGCCGTGAAACAGCAAGGAGAACAGGCTTTCGATGCCAAGAGTCAAAAAAACTGTCAGCGGAAACAGCAGGAAATACTGCAAAAATCCCAAACTCAGCGGACTCAGTATGAATGTAAAAATGAGCCACGAGGCAAAAATCGCTATAAACATTATAAACAACTGCAACAAACTGCTTTTAATAGAATGTTCGCGGCTTTCAAAAATTTCCTTCGCGCCGAGTCCGAATGTTAATACAAGATTAAATAAAAAAGCTGAAAAACCAGCTAACATGATTAAGTTGTTCATGAATCTTTGGTCCGCCTCACTGCCCCGGCGTTTATGTAACGCAGGATGACCATAATGTACGCCAGCAGGAAAAGCGCTCCGGTGGAGCTTGAAATAAGCTGAATGGGGTAAGGATACTGGTCTTTCGTGTTGAACAACGCCATTATTCCGCGGTTTCCGTCAGGCACTGTAAGCGTGGCAAATCCCAGCGGCTCGCGGATTAGCGAAAAAACGAGCGTCAATCCGCCCAGCGCCAGCAGTTCAAATAAAGATTCTGAAAAAATCCCGTTTTTAGCGGCGCTTTCAAGCGAAACACAGAATTTACTACCCATATAAAACACAGGCGCAAGCATACATATAAGGGTTGTTTCCATCGCGAGCAGGGGGTTCAGCAAGTAGAGCAAAAAAAGGTAGATGCTGCCGGCGAATGACGAGATTAGCACATTCAACATTTGTATTCTTGCTTTTGATTTAACGCCGTGCGGAGCCATGTTTATGAACGCGCTTATCATGGAAACCCAGACAAGGGCGCAGGCGGCGACTATGGCGTATGAAAGACGGCTGCCGGCTATTATGAACAAGGCTACGCCGCTCATTGAAGATATTGGCGAGTTGAAAATCCCGCCTAGCTTCGCGCCTATATTATTTGACACTACAGCGCCGTCCGCGCCGCCGCCGCCTGTGCCGCCGCTTGCTTCCAACATATTAGGCTAACTCCTTTTATCCTGCGTCCGTTTCAATATGGAGGCGTTTTTTTCAATTCTATCCATCCAGATACGCAGGTACCCCGGATTGATACGCGACAATATCCTGTCGCCGTTCACCGTCAGCGGGACGAGTGTGCTGAGTCTGCCTTCATCGTCAATTATGGCTAAACATGGTGAAAAAATCCCTTCATTGATGAGAGGGAATATGACGGCGTTTTCGCTGCTCGTCATCGTATACCAAGTTCCAAGCTGCGTTACACTGCCGGGAAGCCGCCAAGACGAGATTACCTGCTCCACGCTTCTGCTTTCGCCTATGCTGGCTAAAAATTTATTAACGGTTTTCACGGTAATTTCATTGCGCAGACCCGTAGAAAGCCCCCATATCAGAACCGCCGCCAGCATTATTGCCGCCGTCCATATTGAAAAGACTGAAACCTCGTTCAAGTTGATAAAAAAATGTTTTACCCTTTTGAAAAAAGATGATATTAAAACGAGCGCGCGTTTAGTATTCATTTTTATCCTTTGATAAGCCCGCTGTTTTTACCGGATCATAGATTCGGCTGCTTTCTATGCTGCGCATCAACGGCGTCAATGTATTCAGCAGCGCGACCGCGAAAAACGCGCCGCAGGGGTCGCTTTTCATGTAGCGGAACCAGAATGAAAGCGCCGCCGCCAACAACGCGAAAATCACCTTGCCATAAGCTGATTTCGGGCTTGTGGCGGGATCTGTCAGAAGAATGAACGCCGTTATCAATGTGCCGCCTGAAAGGAGTCCGAAAAGCATATCGCCGCCCCAAAGTTCGCCGCCTGTTGGTAGAGCGCCGGCGATTTTTATCAACAGCATATAAGCGGCTAGGTATACCGCGGACACATAAAACCGGCTTAGTCCTAAGGCGCTTATAACGATACTGCCGAGCAACAGCGCGTATACACCCCTGTCCCCTATTATGCCGATTCCCGGCGCGGCGAAGAAGTCTAAATAAGACATTGGGAATTCAACGCCGAACAATGAGAATACCGTTTTGTTGACAGCCGCCGTTATCGTGTTCGTGTCCGGGATAAAACCGTTTTGACTCAGAATCTCCCAGAAAGAACCTATCTTGTGTCCGCCGCCGTTTACGATTTTTCCTACAAGAAATGAAAGCGGCGAGCCGGAGTTTGCCGCGTCGAAAGCGCCGGGCCATGAAAAACGTATAAACAGCCAGCCGGAGACGGCCGGATTCAGCCAGTTAGCGCCTAATCCGCCGAATGTAATTTTTACTATGAAAATGGCGAAAAAAGCGCCCGCCGCGGCAAAAGCGGGGGGTATTTGATTTGGCAAAAGCAAGGTCAAAATAATAGCGGAGGCCGCCGCGCTGCCGTCGAACACCGTTTGCCGTCCGGTTTTTAAGCCGGCGATCAATTCGGCAAGAAGCGCCGCGCCTAGCGCCGCGAGCATGACGTAAATAGACGCGCCGCCGTCGCTAAACGCCGATTCAACAACGGCGATAGCGGCGTAAAGGCTTATAAGCCACATCCTCGCCTTGTACGGGCATACAATATTTGTCTGCGGACGCTCAAAAAGGGCTGTAGTTTTATCCGGCACAATCGGCTCCTTTGAATGTTGAGCGCATGATATTGGCGCAGATTGGAAGTTTTGACGGGCAAACCGTTTCGCAGCATCCGCATCCAATACAACGCGAGACCAAAGGTATCATTGCGTCGTCGTGTCTGCCGTCTTTTATCCGCTTATATACGTCTTCCGGATCCAGACCGGCGGGGCATACATTTCTACATTCGCCGCAGCTTATGCAAACCGCCGCAGGCAGCAGCTTAGCGATATTTTTTAGCGCGGGGAAAAAATTCAGCGCCGCTTCGCGTTTTTTTTGCGCATAGGCAAACACACCCCGGCTTGTTTTTAACACGGGTTCGTCCAAATTCGCGGCGCGTCCCATAAGCGGCGAACCTATAGCTGTAAAAACAGATTCAGGGCGGGTTTCCGCTTTCCCGCGAAAACCGCCGCATTCAGCGAAAAGATCGCGCAGGCGGCTGCCTATGCGGACTTTTACCACCGTAGGGTGTTTAACAGCCGATCCGCCCACTGCGACATACCGCTCAAGCGGCGGCGAGCGCAAGACAACCGCGTCATACACCGCGGCTATAGTCGCCGGACCCAGTATAACCGGTTTACCCGCGGGCGTATTTTCGTATTTTTCATATTTTCGAAACACACTGCATAGCTCAAAATCATTCTGCTGCGGGTAACGCGAGCCGGTAAGAAACGCGGAAACGCGGAACTGACCGGCGGTCTCGCAGCGGTTTACCGCGTCAAGCAGAACGTTAACCAACTCTTTCGAGGCGGCGGAAACCGCGAACACCACACTGTCCGCGCCCGCCGCTTTCGCCGCTATCAAAGCCCCCTCCCCTATCGCGCCGGCTCTTTCTTTGCAAAGGCAGTAATCGGCGGCGAGCCATGGATCATCGAAAACACAGCGTACCAGCAGGGTGATTCGCTCTCTGGCTGTATCATGCTTTGAAAAAATATCAAAAAGCGGCCGTCCAAGCCCGTCCATCTCGGTTACACCCTTATCCCTTATCAACGAGATTGTTTCAAAACGGCTTAACTCCGTCCATGTATACTTAGTTTCGGGCTTTCCCAGCTTTTTGAAGCTGCCTTCAAGCCGTATCACGAAAGCGTCAGACAGGAAAGACGCGGGCTCCCATTTTACCATTTTAATCAGCTTGCCCGGGATCGGCGAATGTATATTTGACGAACCCGCGCCCTGCCCGCGCGCTATCAACATACCTTCTTCGATGTGCCGCCCAACCCGTGCGACTGGGTAAGCGCGCGCTCCAGACTCGGTGGACAGTGGAATCACCACTATCTCCGGCAAAAACGCCAGCCGGCTGTGCTCCTTTTCCGGCGCAAAACTGTCTTCAAAATTGATTCCGCCCTTCGGGAATGAAAAAACCTTCATGCTATCATCCGCTCATTAAGATATAATCTATTTTTCTCTTTTTTTCCATTCCCAATTCCAATCCCAAACACGGCAAACGCGGCGTATGCAAGATAGACCGCCAGCGACAGGGCTATGGCGATTAACTTACGGATGTCAAATACAAATGGTGTGGAAACACCCTCGGTGTTAAATGAGTTCAGCAACTTTTCGAGCGGAAACGGCGGAATATCAGCGTCAGAACCGCCGGCCGCGCGAGCGGAGGCCGCATAGTCAAGGGGTTCGGCGTCAACAGTCCGCAATAATCCGTCCGGTCCGATCTCAAAATCAAGATACGCGCCTCCCGCTCCGGCGGCGCCCTCCGCGCTAGGCAGCTTCATGAACGCGAAATTTTTTTGAAAACTGATGTGGTCTTCGTAGTCCTTTACGCTGATTTCAGGGATTTCATATTTAACGCTTGTATCGAGAGGCAGCGCGCGGTTCCGCGTAAAAAACGGGATAACCAAAGCCGCCGCGGACGCAAGCATGAATGGAAGCGCTATGAGCGGCAAACGGCGGTTTACTTTTGGGCGTATGACAACCGGAGCAAAGCGTATATGCGCCGCCGCGCCGCGCGGGCGCGTCTCTAAATAAACGGAAGCCGCCGCGCTTATAAATAAAAACAGCGCCGCGAAGAAGGAGTAAAGCATATTCAACTTTCCAATTATGCAAATTGCGAAAAACATAGCAAGCGCCGCGCACAGCGTCTTTTTTTCCGCGTAAATATATCGTTTTATCCGGGCGGCGCCCGAAATGGAATAAACGGGTTTGCGGGCTAGTCGCAGTTCTATGAAAAACGACTTTAGCGGGGCGCGTATCACGAAAAACAAGGCTGACAATATACCCGCCAGCGCAAAACCAGCCGGTCCCTGCGAGGCAAGAAGAGCGCAGGACGGCAGCAGCGCGGCTGTTTGCAAGGGCAGCGCAAAACCGCCGCGATTTCCGCCTGAAAACGGCTTTGCCGCGTAAATCGCAAGAATAAGGCTCGCTATGGCGGACATCATGAAAACAAGACCGCCGCCCGAATTTTGAACCGTGTATGAATTGAATATGACGGCGCTGTACGGTTCGCCGTCAAGGGCTTCCTTGACGCGCCGCTCAATTACGGACGGATCCGAGGAGTGGAGCGACTGCCGGGGGATGTAAAAATATCGTTTGCCTTCCCGCGTAAAAACCGTTCTTAGCTTTTCGGCGTAGCCGTCATTGCGCGGGTCGCTTCCCAGCATAAAATCCGCAAATTGATCGAGCGGGACGCGGCGCAGTTCTGAAAAGTCGTTTATGAAAAACCACTGCGATGATTCCGATAAAACGTTTTTAAGTCCCGCGGCGCTCAATTTCGCGGTAATAAGGCTGTCTTGAACTTGGCTGCCAGTAATCAGCGTAATGTAGTCTCCCGCCATCCCGGATTGACTTGTTTTCGGAGTCGCGCCAAGCGCGAGGATTATGACCGGCGCTAAACAGGCAAGAAGCAAAAAAAGTATCGCGGCGTTAAATTTTTCCGCGCATTTACCGTTAAAGATAGGCATAAGCCGCCGCAATAAAAAAACCTATGAAACAACCAACGACTACTTCCAGCGGTTTATGCCCCTGTACTTCTTTCACCGGATGGTATTCAATCTTAAAGCGTTCCGAAAGAGTGCGTCCGAGCGTGTTTAAGGTTTTAGCTTGTATGCCGGACGAGTGGCGCACTCCAACCGCGTCTCTGAGGACTATCATAGAAAAAAAAAGCGTTAGTATGAATAAATCTGAATTGATACCTTCTTGTATCGCCATAGTAACAGTTAAGGCGGAAACTGCGGCCGCGTGGCTCGAGGGCATACCGCCTGTCCGCCAAAAAAACGCCTCTAACAGATCTTTCCGGTTTCGTCTTGCTTTCATTGCCGTAGCTATCGCCAGCTTGATGAATTGAGCAAAAACAAAACTTGTAAGACCTGAAAGAAACAGCGGGTTCTGAATAAACGATATAAATGCTCCAAAATTTCCGTAGGCTGCGTTCATTAACTTACGATTATCTAAGGATAACATTTTGTCAAGAAGGTGAGCGGCATTTTCAGTTTTCAAAATTTACAACGTCAATTTTTTCGATTCGCGCAAGCGTAATCTCCCGGATAAGTTTGGCGCAGTCGCCGCGGACATCCCTGAGTTTTAATCTGTGGGACAAAACCGGAACGGCGAGCGCGGCGACATCCTCGTCTGTTACAAACGAGCGCCCGCGTATAAACGCCAGCGATCTGGCAGCCGCAAGAAAATGCAGCGCGGCGCGCGGCGACGCTCCCAGCAGGAAACTTTTATGAGCGCGGGTTTCGCGTACAATGTCGGCGATGGTTTCTTTAAGCGCGTTGTGGCAAAAAACGGAACGCGCCGCGACGCAGGCGGCAAGAAAGCCGTCGATGGAAATCACCGGCTCCAGTTTTTTTAGAGCCGTCTCTGAAGGCGCGTCGCTCAACATGGCTATCTCCGCGGCGCGGCCGGGATAGCCCAGCGACAGCTTCAGCATGAAGCGGTCAAGCTGGGCCGCCGGCAATGGGAAAGTGCCTTCGCTTTCTACAGGATTTTGAGTCGCAATCACAAAGAATGGATCGCCTGTTTTGTGGCTCGTGGAGCCTATCGTAACTTGGCGTTCGGCCATTACTTCCAGCAGAGCGGACTGCACTTTCGGCGTAGTCCTGTTTATCTCGTCGGCGAGCACGATGTTGGACAGCACCGGACCGGGGATGAAGCGGAAACTTTGAGTCTTAGCGTCAAACACATCGACGCCTGTTATGTCGTAGGGAAGCAGGTCGGGTGTAAACTGAATCCGCTTAAAGCTGAGTCCGCCAGCGCCTTTATCGCCGCCGCCTATCAACGCGGCTATTGTTTTAGCCGCCGTCGTCTTGCCGAGTCCCGGATTGTCGTCCAGAAGTATATGCCCGCCCGCAAAAAGCCCGACGCATAACAGTTCTAAAAACTCGCGTTTGCCGCGAATTATTTGTTCCGCGCCGTCTATTAAGGCGGCCGCTTTTTCTTCGATCAAAACAGCTCTCCACTATCATCACCGGCGTCTCCGGACGGCGCGCCGCTTGCAACATCTTTTCCCGGCGTTTCCGTCTTCGCGCCGGACTCCGTCTTCGCGTCAACCTCCGTCTTCGCGCCGGACTCCGCCTCGCGCGGGCTTTCTTCCGCCGGAGCCGCCGCAATAGCCGCGGGCGGCGCATCCTCCCGCGCTATGCGGTCTACGCCGACCACAAAATCCGGCTTTTCTATGTTTACGACGCGGACGCCCTGCGCGTTGCGCCCCATGACGCGGATGCTTTCAACATCAACTTTTATCGACTTGCCCTGGCTCGTGATGCACATGATCTCCTCGCCGTCTTTAACTGTAACACTGCCCGCGATCTCGCCTGTTTTTTCGGTAACGGTGTATATCTTCTGTCCGCCCGTCCCGCGGCCGTGCGGCGAAAAATCATCAAAATCGACGCGCTTGCCAAAACCGTACTCGGAAATCAGCATCATAGCCTCGTCTTTGTCAACACGGAGCGCCCCGCACAATTCATCGCTTACGTCCAGCCTCATGCCGATAACGCCGCGGCTCGCCCTGCCCATAGGACGGACGGATTCTTCATGTGTGCGCAAGGCCTGCGCCTTGCGCGATATGAACACAATCTCGTCCTGCCCGCTGGTAAGAAGGGCGCTTACAAGTTTGTCGCCTTCGTCCAGCTTTATGGCGATAACACCGCGTGTCTTCGCGTTGGAAAAATCACTGGTCATAACTTTTTTTACCGTGCCGCGTGATGTTCCCATCAAAAGGTAATGCTCGTCGGAGAATTCTTTGAACGAAACAATAGCGGTGATTTCTTCGTTGGGCGAAACGGTCAGCAGGCTTTTTATATGAGAGCCTTTCGATGTGCGCGAGCCTTCCGGCAATTCATGAACTTTCATCCAGTACGCTTTTCCCGCGCTGGTAATAAACATTATATATTCATGCGTGGACGCGACAAATATCTGTTTTACAAAGTCGTCTTCTACAAGTTTCGCGCTCATCATCCCCTTGCCGCCGCGCCCTTGATTCTTGTACGCGGAAACTGGAACACGTTTTATGTATCCTATATTGGAAATGATGATCATCATCTCCTCTTTTCGTATTAAATCTTCAATGTCTATGCTTTCAATTTCGCCGTCAACTATCTCCGTCCGCCGGTTATCGCCGAATTTTTCAGTAATCGCGCTGGTCTCGTCTTTTATAACGCCGCGTAGTTTTTTTTCGCTTTCAAGCAAAGATTCCAAGTACGCTATCTGAACTCTAATTTCTTCCAGTTCTTTCTCAAGTTTTTCAACCTCAAGATGAGTAAGCCGCCCCAAGCGCATATCAATAATGGCCTGCGCCTGCGCCTCAACGCGCTCGTCTATTTCTTCGCTAGTATATTTGAGGGGGTTTGCGCGCGCCGCCGGATACAAAAAGCGTTCTTTCAAGCCCGCTTTCGCTCCGCCAATATCCAGCGCGGCTTTAATAAGGGCGACAATCTCGTCGATGTTCGCCATGGTGATTAAAAGCCCGTTCAAAATATTTTCGCGCGTCCGGGCTTTTTTTAGGTCGAATTTTACGCGCCTTGTAACGACATCGATGCGGTGTTCGACAAAATAATGTATCAATTCTTTCAGGTTGAGACACCGCGGTCTGCCGTTTACAAGGGCTAGGTTGATGATGCCAAAGGTCGATTGCAGCGCCGTCTGCGCGAAAAGCTGATTCAGAACAACTTTAAGCACCGCGTCTTTTTTTAATTCGATGACTATGCGCATACCCTCGCGGTCGGATTCGTCGTTCGCGTTGGATATTCCGTCTATTTCTTTTTCGCGTATGAGAGAGCCTATGCGTTCAAGCAATGATTTTTTATTGACGCTGTACGGGATTTCTGTAAAAACTATAATCTCTTTGCCGTTTTTCGCGGTTTCTATGTTGAAACGTCCGCGCATAATAATCTTTCCGCGTCCTGTCCTGTAAGCGTCCCGTATGCCGTTTCTGCCAAAAATGATGCCGCCTGTAGGAAAATCGGGGCCTGTAACAAAGCGTGAAAGCTCTTCTATGTTGATTTCCGGATTATCGATATACGCGCAAACCGCGGAGCAAACCTCGGTCAAATTATGCGGCGCCATGTTTGTAGCCATGCCGACGGCTATGCCGCTTGAGCCGTTGATAAGCAGATTCGGTACGGCGGCCGGCAGCGCCGTAGGTTCTATTTCGGATTCATCAAAGTTCGGGACAAAATCTACGGTGTCCTTTTTCAAGTCCGTAAGAATCTCGTCGCCCAGCCGTGAAAGTCTTGCTTCGGTATACCGCATCGCGGCTGGAGGGTCTCCGTCTACGCTGCCGAAGTTGCCCTGCCCGTGCACCAATGGATAGCGCAGCGAAAAATCCTGCGCCATGCGCACGAGCGCGTCGTACAGAGCCGCGTCCCCGTGCGGGTGGTATTTACCCATGGTGTCGCCGACGATACGGGCGCTCTTTTTAGTAGCCGATCCAGGGTGAAGTCCGAGTCCGTCCATCGCGTACAGCAAGCGCCGGTGAACGGGTTTTAAGCCGTCTTTTACATCCGGCAGCGCCCGCGATACGATAACGGACATTGCGTAATTCAAATAATCTGTTTTTACTTCGTCTTCAATTGCAAGCGCTATAATCTTTCCGCCGCCTGCCGCCGCCTGTGTTTCTATATCTGCCATGGAAAATAATCCTTAATTTGAGGTCTGTGTTGCTTCATTCTATGCAAAAAATCGCAAAAACGTAAGGGGGCGCGGCGCCTCATGAAAAATCCAGATGTGAAGGCGGTAAAATCTTGACGTTTCAACAAGTTGATGTTTCAATTTGAGGCATACACCCTTTTCGGCAACATTTCTCATGCGGGGACGCGGCGGGTTGTTATGACACCGGTTTACACGCTATCATATAGTTCGTTTAATCAAACTCTATTAAATAGGCAGGTTTATGTATAGTAAAGGTTTGGCATATCTACTTTGGCTGCTTTCCGGTTTCGGCGTCCTTGGCTTCCATAGGTTTTATCTAGGAAAACCACTGTCGGCGCTGCTCTGGATGTTTACCGGAGGATTAGCCGGCATAGGCAGTCTGTACGATCTGATTACACTGGGAAGTCAAGTTGACGAAGCGAATATGAAACGCGCGCTGTTTGACGCCGTATCATTTCACACCGCAAGTTCAGGCAGACAAAATTGGCGCTATGTGAACGACGGAAGCGCCCGCGTAGTCGGCGAGAAAGACAGTCTTGAAAGAATAATACTCAAAGTTGCGAAAAAGAACGGCGGCGTTGTAACACCTTCCGAAGTCGTAATCGAAGGCAACGTACCATTAGAAAAGGCGCGGCAGTGTCTAGAAAAAATGGCGATAGACGGACACGCCGAAATGCGAGTACGCAAATCCGGCGTTGTAGTCTTTACCTTCCCGGAATTCATGGACGACAATTCAGGCTTTGAAAACCTGTAGCCCCCTCCCCCGCCTCGTTACAATGCGGTCATCTTGCAACCCTAGCGAAGGATACGTTACACCCTATCCCTAACCTTATACGGAGTACCGTCTCTGAAATTGACACCCGCCGAAGCGTTTGTCATAAGAATAGGCTGATGAGTCGCGTCCAAAGTATCTCTCCAAAGACTCGATTCCGGGTCAACATGACTGCGGCGCGAAACGGCGGCTTTGATGGGCAGATGCACAAATTCATTATTTACAAGCCCGATAACAACCTTAGTTTTCCCCGCCATAGCCGCGTGAACCGCCGCGTTGCCAAGCCGGTCGCAGTATATTGAATCTACAGGAACAGCCACAGAAGAACGCACCTGATAACTCGGATCAATATACTTTAAAGTTATTTCCATATCAACCTTTTTAAAATGCTCCACGATCTTTTGTTTTAGATAATGCCCCACATCAACCATTATAAGATTACCCGAAGCGTCAGTACCCGTATTTTTAGCAAGCTCTTCCTGCAAAGCGCCTTCCGCGACAATGATGACAGCGTGTTTTCTTCTCTGCAAACGACGCTCAAGATGTTCAAAGAAACCATTTTTACCATTAAGGTCGAAAGGCACCTCAGGTATCAGCACAAAATTTACCTCGTGACTCGCCAGCGCGGTATGCGCGGCGATAAAACCAGACTCCCTGCCCATCACCTTGACCAATCCTATACCGTTTGGCTGAGATTGAGCCTCCATGTGGGCGGAAGCCACCGCCTCAACAGCCCGCGATACAGCCGTATCGAAACCGAAAGAACGCTGAATGAATGAAAAATCATTATCAACAGTCTTAGGAATACCCACACAAGCTATTTTAAGATGGCGGCGGCCGATTTCATCAGCAATATCAAGACTGCCGCGCTGTGTGCCGTCGCCGCCGATTGTAAACAGTATGTTCAGATTAAGCTGCTCCATCGCGTCAACGATTTTTCCCACCTCTTTGCCGCCGCCGCGCGAAGTTCCAAGCAC
>JAIRZA010000098.1 GCA_031267475.1 Spirochaetaceae bacterium
GGCTGCTCCGCATTTATAGATTCGCCGTTGTCCACATTCGCCTCTCAAAAATCAAGGTACGAACAACCGCGATAGAATACAACGCGGCGCTTTCCGTCCTTAAAATAGTATCGCCCAGAGTTACTGGTTTAAATCCCGCGTTCATAAACGCCAATGCCTCTGCTATTGAAAAGCCGCCTTCCGGTCCGACAGCCAAAACAACTAACTCAGGTATCGTATCAAGATACCTGTGAAATCCGCTTTTTGCAAGCGGCGTTTCATGTATCAGCAAGGCAAGGGGATTCTTGTACTGATTTTTTAAACATTCCCAATAATTTAAGAGTTCATCAAAATTTTGCGGATGTTTAACAGAGGTAGCGATTGACGACCCGCTTTGCTGTCGCGCCTCAATCGAGATTCGCCGCCAGCGGCGGAGGCGTTCTGTATCAATATTAATAGCGGACGCATCCTCAACAGCGCTGGCTGAGCGGCGCGGAATGGAGCGTTCGGAATAAAACGGCGCTATTTCTGTTACACCGGCTTCGCCGGCTTGACGGACAATCATATCCATCTTAGCGCCTTTCGCCATGCTTTGAAATAAAATTAACGACGGAAAACCGGTTTGTAAATGGGTTTCGCCGGATTTAACGGTACATTCAGCAATAAGCGCGTTTTTTTCTATCCTCTTTATCCGCAAAAACGCTGACGCGCCTGACGGCAGACGGCAGTCAAGAGTATCACCGGCGCGCGCTCTGCGCACATGGGCAAGGTAATGAAATTCTTCTCCGGTAAGACATACCTCGCCGTTTTCGCCCGCCGGATCACGCCGCAGTATAAATTGTTTCACCCGCGACCTCTTGCCGCGCCGTCAGCCTCTTGGCGCAAGCGCCGGATCGACGGGCTTATTGTTCAAATAAACCATGAAAAAAAGCGCCGGCTGCCCGGACACAGAGTCAATTCCCAGCTTTCCAAGCTCCATACCTGTTGTAACATAATCGCCGGCTTTTACGAACAATGCTTCGCAGCCTCCGTACACGTACAAATAGCCTTCGGCGCTTTTAACAATGGCCACACGCCCAAATCCGCGATATGGTCCGGCGGAAAGAACAGTCCCCGGGTAGATGCAATAAACACCCTCTCCTTGCTGCCCAACCAGAGCCACCCCGCTCAATTTACCCGTCATATAAGCGGCTTGAAAAGGTCTAATAGGCCAAATTAGCGCCGGATTCACAGAGCGGGCGGAAGACTCAGGCGCCCGCGGCACTGTAGTCGTAGTCGACGGCGCGGTTGCGGCCCCCTGAGCGGGGGTTCGCGGCGCCGGCGTTCTAGCCGGAGGGGGCGACGTTTGCGTTACCGCGGTTTCGGCGACTTTTTGACCGGTAACCGGAAGTTTTATCACATCGCCCGCTTTAAGGACATATTTGTCTGTAAAGTTATTAATTGTACGGATTTCTTGAATCGGAACGTTATACTGGCGGGCAATTCCAAACAAAGTCTCGCCTTTTTGAACCCAATGCAGTACTACCGATGGGGCTTTTGGATCGGAATTGATGGGCGGCACCATCGCGGACGTACTAGGAATCCTGATATGCTGACCACTCTGAATTTTTCGCGCGTCGTCAATGCTGTTGAGGAATAGGATTTCTTCAACCTTTACACCGTATTCACGCGCCAAACCGTAAATCGTATCGCCGCTTTTTACAACATGGATTATCTCCTCGTTCGCAAAAAGCGGTTCACAAAAGGAAATCCGCCCTAACAGAGCAAGAACAAAGTATACGCTCAATAGAGCTTGTTTGTTAGCCGCAATGTTCATATTAAACCGCATATTTTCAGTATCGGTTTTTTTTAAGACTTTATAAGAGAAAAGGCTCTTATTTCAGCCGCAAGGTAAAATGAACCTATACCAAGAACAGGCAGCGCCTTCTTTCTTGCCATATCCAACGCTTGCCGTATGCCATCCGCAGTCTCTTTTACAAAAACAAGCTCTGTTTTCCTGCCAACATGAGCGGCGCGGCAACGCTCAAAAGTTTCGTAAACTTTTTCAGGCCCGCTCGCCTTGAATGTGCCGGGTGTAGTAATCATTATGTACGAAAAATGCGGCAGCAGAGCTTCGGCCATGGCTCCGTCATTTTTTCCAAGCGCGCAGCCAAAAATAAGAACGCCTCCTTCGCCGTATAATTCAGTGAAGGTCTTTACGCAAAGATTTACGCTTGCCTTCGTATGAGCGCCGTCCACGATAACCGGAGGATCGTCGCTGAGTTTTTCAAAACGCGCGGGTAGTTCAAAGCCCCGCAGCCCTTTCCATATCGTTTCGGAGCTTATATCGGGAAAGGCTTTTTTTACCGCAAGTACGGCAAAGGCGGCGTTTTGCGCCTGAATTTCGCCCGGAATAGCTATAGACAAATTGAGCGGCTCGTCAAAAAAGCCTGATTTCTTAAAGTCAAGGGTAAAATCCGTACCGCCGCGGTTTACGCGCACATTGCTAATAAACGCGGTTTCCGGATAATAAAAAAGTTCCGCGTTCTGCTCCGCCGCCGTCCGAATGAAGACATCCAGAGCTTCCGGCGCTTGCTCCGCCAAAATCACGGGGCGATTCCGTTTGATGATGCCCGCCTTCGCGAATGCTACATCGCGTATCGTATCACCTAGAAATTCCGTATGCTCAAGCTCTATTCCGGTAATAACGGCAACCGCGCTGTCAACTATGTTTGTTGGATCAAGCCGCCCGCCCATGCCGGTTTCGACCGCAAGAAAGTCGCAACCCGCCTCGCGGGCGCAAAGAAAGTACAGCATGGTGAGCATCTCAAAAAAAGTCGGCTCGGGGCTAACTCCGTCAGAAACATCCAACATCGCATTATATTCATTGCTTGAGGGGTCGCAGAGGATTCCGGAAAGGCGGCGAAGCTCGTCGCCTGCGGCAAGGTATACATTTTCGTCAAAAAAATCTTCGCCCAGCGTAATCCGTTCACGATATTCAGTAACGTGCGGCGACATATAACGCGCAACGCGCAATCCTTCCGCCATCAGGATGCGCGTAATCATCGCTGTTATTGAACCCTTGCCCTTAGAACCGGCAATATGTATAGATGCGCCGCAAAGTTCCGGATGACCGGCAAGTTCCGCGATGATGCGCATACGTTCCGGTCTCATACTTGGCGGTACGAAGCCTTGCTCCATATTTATAAACCGCGAAAGCCACTCAAAAATATCCGCGCTTTTTGAAAATTTATGTTCTTCGCTCATACGCCCTACTCTTTGATTCTCCAAACGTTATCATTTCTTTCAAATTTTGTCCTTGAAAGCTGGTGTTTTCGCCCATCTTCCGTTCCAAGTGTTATCAATCCTAAAACGGCGTTTACTTCAATGACTTTCCAAACCACTCCGCCTATCATTATTTTAGCGCCCTCGTTAGGCATAACGCGGCGCTGTTCGGCATAAACATCATGCTCGTATGCAAGGCAGCAAAGCAAGCGTCCGCAAAGGCCGGATATTTTCATTGAATTGAGCGAAAGATTTTGCTCCTTCGCCATTTTTATAGCCACCGGTTTCAATTTGTCCGATATAGAATGACAGCAGAATGTTCGCCCGCATACACCGAATCCGCCTGTCATCCGCGCGTCGTCGCGTATCCCTATTTGCCGTAATTCTATACGGATTTTGAAAATAGCTACAAGGTCTTTTACCAGATCTCTAAAATCAACACGATTTTCCGCAGTAAAAAAAAATAGGATTTTTGGTTCTTCCAGTAAAAAATGTACGGCGACAAGTTTCATTGCCAGACGACGGTCGATAATTTTTTGCTTGCAAACTTTGAAAGCTTCTTCCCCTTTCAATTTGTTAATTCCGGCTTTTTCTAAATCAGCTTCTGTAGCCACGCGCTCTATCCGCGTTATTTTTGAAATATTTGGCAGTGCACGACCGCAAACCCTGCCGGACAAACGCGCCAAATCCTTGCCATAACGAGTTCCCACCAAAACGGTGATACCGGGTTTTAGCTCTTGTTCGTTATATACCGCATAAATCGTTTCGTGAGAGCAATTAATATGCAATTGATATACAGGGGTGCCGGGGGGCAAGGTCTTTCGTTCAACCCCGGAAACAGCATCCGCATCAGCGTCTTCAATACCGCTTTCCTCAATCTCGGAAAACGCTAAAATGTCACTGTCATTTGAATCCTCATACAGTCCATCATCAACATCATCCATGATGACGCCTCCTCTTTAATGGAGCCGTCCGGAAACTTAGCCTTCCAGACAACAATCGCTAAAAAAAGACTTGAACCGGCTTACTTCCAAGCCCATCATTCCAGTAAATCAACCAATAAACCATTTATTTCCTCAATGCTTTCCAACAATCGTATCTGTTTAAGCTGCCCTGTCATTATACTGGCAGCAAGACTATCTAATTTTTGATCAATGATTTGAACCGTGCTATACTTGTTCCTAGCCTTTCGCAATTCAGGGTCTCGCCTGTAACGCGCGGAGTTAAATCCAGCTTTTAGGCTGTTTGGTATGCCCACATCCTCTTTAACATTGAAAGCCGTATCAAGGACGTAACGCAAAAATTTTTGTATTGTAAGACGATATTGTTTTATTTCGTTAGGGAATGGCCGTTTTGATAACGCGTCGCCTGCTTCATGAACACTGTCCAACAGAGCCGGTAGTTCATCCTCCACGTATGCGCCGTTTTCTGTTAGGACTGACTCCACAGTTTGCTTTTCTAAAAACGCCGAAAAAGGTTTTTTAAGGCGCTCGTTTTTTTTATTTTCGTTTGCTTTCTTTGCTTCAGCCGAAAGCGCGGCGTAAATGGCTGCATCGGGTGATTTTAATCCGGGATAAGCATC
>JAIRZA010000209.1 GCA_031267475.1 Spirochaetaceae bacterium
TATAGCCGACCCCGATAAATTTGGGCCGAACTGGACGCCGGCTCTTCAAACCGGCGAGGGGGGGGGGGGGGCGATCCGGCAGAAAATTCTCTTGTAAATATACAAGCTTCCACAGATGATCCTGCCGCCGGCGCTCCTGTCGTAAACCCCGCCGGTGATAGCGACAAGCCGGAATATAAAATAACCGGACTTTCCGTAACATACCTCCTAGATACCGCCGCAGTACAAAATATAGAAACGCCGTCAAAAGCCGGCAGTCAATTCAATAACTGGAAAATAGATTCGGTCAGTTCCCTGCTTACCGGGCCGGCTAAAGACGATGTGGTAATTCCGCAGGAACTCTCATATACCATTACATACACGCTTAACGAAGGCGACCCCCTTGAGTTTCCCAGCGGCAAACTGCTTAAAGCCAACAACAACCCATATATAACGATAATCGCGGACTTCAAAATGGACGAGCGCACAGTGGGGGCGATAGCGGAAACAGAGGCTTTGATTGTTGGAATTCGGGAAGAATTAAGCAAGGCGGCGGCAGATAGTGGTGAAAATAATCCGCCGTATCCGGAAGAAACCGATAAATTGGTAGGCGCTACACCTACGGGGGACGAAGCGCTAGCCTTGGACGCGGCGATAAAAGAAGCGGAAGCGGCGATAGCCGGCGAGGAAGTCAAGGTAACTGTCGAGTTGGACGACTTCGAGCGCTACGAGGAAGACGTAACCATTGACAATGTAGAACATAAAGAAGGCGAGTATAAAACTGATGAAAACGGCGATATGATTCCTCTTGTAGTAACAGTAAAATACCGCGCATATAACACAGACGACATCCTTGCAGCCAAAGACAAACTCGCAGCAGCGCTTAAAGCGGCCAAAAACGCGAACATTAGCTCATTTGCTCAAACCGTTGTTACGCTGTCATCGGCGTCGCAAGAGGCGGACAAGGTTTACAGATCCGTAACCATAGTTAATGACGGAATATACAAAATAACGATAACCGGCGCTAACGGTGGACACGCGCGGGCGACAACTGAAAAGACGGCGTTTGGCGGAAAAGGCGGCTATGTTGTGGCGCAAAAATCATTTAAACAAGGCGATGTGCTAAAAATCCGGCTTGGAGCCGAAGGAAAGGGAACGGCAAGATTGAATGATTATAATACTGGGCTTGAAGCGGACGGAGCAATAGGGAATGACAACCCGGCCGGAGGCTGGCCTAACGGCGGCGCGGGCGGGAAAATGTATAAAAACTCGGCGCCCGGCAGCGGCGGAGGCGGCGCAACGGAAGTTTTCTTTGCCGGCAACCGCGACGAGGACGACCTTATAGCATTCGATAACACCGATACTACCCGTAATACCAGCGCGCTGCTCCTTGTGGCGGGCGGGGGCGGAGGCGCCGGAAACATTCCTTCTTTGAGGAACGATGTCACGAATCGCGGAGTCATAGAAGGCGGCGCGGCGGGCAATGCAAATCCCGTCGAAGGCAGTGATATAACAAAAGGGCTTCTTCCCGCGTTGCGCCGCGGACAAATAAACACGACTGCGACCTTTACAATTGACGAAACTCTTTCCACGCCGTATAAGTTTATCACAGGCTCTTATAATAAACTTAAAACAGACGAGGATAACAAATATTATGGTGAATACGCCCCCGGCAATAGTGTTACATACGGTACAACTAACGGCAAAGGCGTGAATGGGAGAGACGGCAACGGTGCCGTGTATGAGGGCGGCGGCGGCGGGGGCGGCGGCTATTACGGCGGCAACGCGATAACGGCCAGCGCTACTGTTGAGAACAGCGGTAGCGGCGGCGGCGGCTCCAACTATGTTGATACTGGCTCCGGTGGTTTTACGGAAATAACAAACGAAACGGCGGCTGGTTATGGCGCTGGTAAATTTATAATCGAGTATATCCCACAATAACTGACCTCGTCCGGCGGCGGCTGCTTTTCCAAAACCACTGTTTTGGGAAAGCAGCCGTCAACCCTAGTCCAACCATGTATTCCAGTTTTAGATTAACCGCGACAGACCAGAGGTTTGCCCACGCCAACGGCGCAAACCGGTTTAACGGACAATTCTGATGATTCCCGACTTGGAGAAAACATGAAATTTACTCAATAATCCCAATTTTAACCCTGCTGTCGCTCAATAAGCGTTGGCTTACCGGATTTGTTTGTGTGATTCGTGAGGGCGGACCATTGGTCTGTTGTGGTTAATTCTCAGGTTAAAATGAGAATTGCTGATGAAACACCGCGTGTACTTTTCAATCAGTTGTTTTTTAGTATAGACTAAAAATGTGTTTATAAATGACGGCGCAATATAAGGAGAGTTATGGCGGACAACAATAATGAAAAACAGGATAACGCCAAAGATTACGAACCGGAGCAGGGCGAAAAACGCCCGCTCCCGCCGCTGCCTAAAATGGAAAAACCGCGGTTTGGATTTTTATTATCATTGTTAATTGCGGCGGCGGTAGGTTTTTTTTACCTTCATCAAAATTCCACGCCGGTGCGGCAAGTGGCTTATACCGATTTTATGGATTCTGTCGCCCATGATAAACTTACATCGGTAACAATATACGGCAACAGTACGATAGAATGGAGCCGCCCTGGAAATAACGGCGCGCTTGACTATTTCAAAACTATAATCCCATACCAAGATCCAGCGCTGCTCCCGTCTCTTACCGCGAAGGGCATTCGGGTTGTGGGCAGCGCGGGACGGATTACATTCGGACGCATTTTAGTAGAACTCCTGCCTTGGCTGATAGGTTTTTTATTCATCTGGCTGATGTTGCGGAGTATGCAGGGCGGGATTGGCGGAAAAGGCTTTCAGTTTGGCAAGAGCAGGGCAAAGCGCTATCTTGATCACAGTAAAAAAGTTGTTTTCGCGGATGTAGCGGGGCAGGAGGACGCGAAGGCCGAATTGCAGGAGGTAGTCGCCTTCCTCAAAGCGCCTGAGAAATTCACTAAGATAGGCGCGAAAATCCCTAAAGGCGTACTTCTTGTGGGGATGCCGGGTACAGGCAAGACGCTTATGGCGCGGGCTGTCGCGGGTGAAGCCGGGGTAGCGTTCTTCCATATGTCAGGAAGCGATTTTGTTGAAATGTTTGTCGGAGTCGGCGCGAGCCGCGTCCGCGACCTGTTCGAACAGGGGCGGCGGGCTAGTCCGTGTATAATTTTCATAGACGAGCTTGACGCGGTGGGACGGACTCGCGGTGCGGGTTATGGCGGCGGACATGATGAACGCGAGCAGACGCTGAATCAGATGCTTGTGGAGATGGACGGTTTCGACTCGAAAGAAGGCGTAATCATACTTGCCGCTACAAATCGTCCCGATGTGCTTGACCCCGCGCTGCTTAGACCGGGGCGTTTTGACCGTCAGGTGGTCGTCGCTATGCCTGACCTGAACGAGCGCGAGGCTATATTAAAAATTCATTCCGCCAAAATTATGCTTGATAAATCTGTGGATATTCCACGCATAGCGCGGGCTACACCCGGCATGAGCGGCGCGGATATTTCAAATCTGGTGAACGAAGCGGCATTGCTGGCCGCGCGAGGGGACAAAGAAACCGTTGAAATGATTGATTTTGAGGAAGCCCGCGATAAAATCTTTATGGGTGTAGCCAGAAAATCTCTTGCGATTTCCGAAAAAGAAAGAAAGATGACGGCTTTCCACGAGGCGGGACACGCGCTTTTACATTATTTCCTTGAAAATTCCGATCCCTTGCACAAAGTAACGATAATTCCGCATGGAAAAGCGCTGGGTATGGCTATGTCGCTGCCGGAACAAGATAAATACGCCCACACACGCGCATGGCTTCTTGACCGCATTGTGATATGCTACGGCGGCTGGGCGGCGGAAAAATTGACATTCAGCGAAACTACGACCGGAACTCAGGCGGATCTTGAACAGGCTACCGGTATGGCGCGGCAGATGGTTTGCGAATGGGGGATGTCTGAAGATTTGGGACCGATAATTTACGGGCAAAAAGAAGAGCCTATATTTTTGGGCAAAGAAATCGCCCGCCACAAGGATTATTCCGAAGAAACCGCCCGCCACATCGATGCGGCTATACGGCGTATTCTTGACGAATCCCGCTCTCGCGCCGAAGAACTTCTTACCGCAAACAAAACGAAACTTGAATGTTTGGCTTTAGCCCTGCTCGAAAAAGAAACCCTCGTTGACGATGAAATCCGCGCGCTTCTTGGGCTGCCAAAAAGGGCAAACTCCGCCTCGCTAGTTGACTAAACCGCTGAATTTTTGGGCGCGGCTTCAGACCCCGCGCCCATATTCACAAGAGATTTTACCCCCCCCCCCCCCTAAAAAAGTTGCTCCGCGGCGGGCTTCGTCATCCCTGAAAAAAATACCGCCGGCCGCCGGACATAAGTATTGACCATTGCCGCGCTATTCTATAGACTAATATTGAAACGAGTAACTGTATCCGCGCGGGTTTGCGCCGGCGGATTAAAAATAGGAGTGGTCCATGAAACGGAC
>JAIRZA010000210.1 GCA_031267475.1 Spirochaetaceae bacterium
GTTTTATGAAGTTTTCTATTTTTCTATCTCAATAAAGCCGTTTACTATATCAATAACATCTAATAATATTTCTTCAGGAATATTTTCAATATATTCAAAATTACGAGCGTTAATATCAAGCGTCCTTACTTGATCACAAAGAATAACCCCGGATGTTTTTGTTTTTTCATCTAACTTTATATGAAACGGATGACCCTCATCTCTATTTGTTATCGGGCAAACAATAGCCAATTTTGAAAAGCCATTAAAACTTTTATTACTTACAATCAAAGCCGGCCGTCTACCATGTTGTTCATGACCCGTCTGAGTATCAAAATCAAGCCAGATAATATCGCCTTGTTTTACCACACTTCTTTTCCCATCGATTTTCCCCAATCCACTTCTTCTTGTTTTTTTGTAATATCCTTTATATTCCGGCCATAAAAATCAGTAAGCCGTTCTTTTGTGGTCAGATGCTTTTTGCCATATATTTTCTTAATGACGATAGCTTCATTTTCTATTAAAACATCAACCATATCATTTTCAGATATATTAATATCTTGTAAAAAAACCTTTGGAAGCCGTATCCCTTGACTATTTCCCCATTTAACAATTGTTGTCGTCATAATTTCTGTCCTCAAATTTACAGGATATACTAAGTATATCCCATTTATATTATTGAAGTCAACAACTTTTACAGATAGGATAATGTGGGACGCCGCCGCGTAGCGGATATGAGACCCGCTGGCGGGCTCAACGCTCCGCGTTGAGCTCCGGAGTTTCGCACAGCGAAACTCCAAGTCCCTCGGTGAGACTCCAATGATTGCGAGATACTACCGCGTAGCGGATGTGAAACCCGCTGGCGGGCGCGAGACGAGGCCGCGTTTTGGGGAACTGGCAATTCCGAATTCAAAAACTATCAGAGACCTCTCCCGCAATGGAGAGCAAAAACCCGTTCAATCATGGCGCAGACACCATGTTTTCTTATCTTATCGCCTTAATTTTTCAGCATTTTTTTTGAATTCGGAATTGCCGGCGGCTATTGACAAAATAACTGTAATACAGTATATAATAGTCATAATGAAAATCATAGGTAAAATATCTAAACCTTGTATCCGGCCTTGTCAAATATGGCGCGGCTTTTTGCCGGCGCATTCGTTTGCCTTAGGACAGGCGGGCAAAGCATTCGTCCGGAGACAGATTTTGATTTCGCCCCCCCCCCCCCCAGTTTCAAACTAAATAAATTAAGCCTTTTTTCTCTCAATAACATTGATAATATCTCTGGCGAAAGACGTGTAAACGGCAAAATTCCCGCCGGCGCCTGCCGCCGTCATTTTCTGCGGATTTATGGACAAATTCCGCCGAAAACCGCAAAACATGAAGCATTTTACAAGACTTTCAGAATAATCGGCAACGAATCTAATAGCGGGCATTTATCAAGCAAGACCAATATCCTCAATTTGACGAAGTACGAGGGGGGGGGGGGGGATAAAGGGAGGGCGTATGACGTAAGGCGGTAAAAACAAAGAGATTTGATGTAAGAGCCTGTTACAGTTTTTCGCCCGATGGGTTGCAAAACTGCGGTTTTTATAGGTTGCTGTTCCAAAAACTGAAGTTTTTGAACAGCCTCGTATGAAATTTGATTTTATAATGTGTGCGCTATATGCAATAAAATCTGAAATTTATATGGAAGTCCGCGCCGCATTGCCAAGATTATAAAAATTGGTTTTATGCAAAGCTGAGCATGTAGCAAAAAAATTTTGCCAAAAAACTTAAGGAGTAAAAAATGGTAAAAAAGGTATTTAAGATTTTAGTTTTCGCACTGCTTGTTACAGGGAAAATTTTCGGACAAACGGAAAATGAGGCAAGTAATTCAAGATTTGCTTTCGGAGGCGGTATTACCGGCGGTATGGCATTGGGAGGTTTTCAGGTAGAAGCTGAAATTGATATTGGTAAAAACGGCGCTAATGTTTTGGCAATAGAAGCCGGGACAACAGACCTTTTTCTTTTTCAAGCATTTTTATCTTTTAGAAACTATGTCTTTGAACAAGACATCGCCTATATCTCTTATGGCGCGACTTTTGGTATTTCCTCCATGTTGTTTGGGGCGACTTTTGGCGGAGGCATAAGAATGCCTTTAACAAAAGACAAAAAATGGTGCTTGGATACTAACGGCAAACTCGCCGTTGGACTTATGGGCTTTCCTAAAGCCTTTGCAAGCACAGCAATACTTTACCGTTTTTAGAAAGGGAGTATAAATTAGAAGCGCCGCGACACGGAGCGCGCGGCGCTTCCTTAGATGAAAATCACGCTAATAAGTATGCCGCTATTCATCGGGACGGGCGCAATCAAATTGCTTGACAAAACAATTTGCCTCCGGTAACATAGGGCTATGTCTAGGTTTTTAGTAGGTAAAGTATACCGGCTTCACGGTTACTGAGCGAGGCGGCAATGTCCAAAATCGGAGGTTCCGGTACCGCGCAAACAGTTAAAAATGATTTCCCTTCCCAGCCGTCCTTTGACTGGCGTGTAATCTTACCGCTTGCTTCAATCGGCTTTGTTCTGGCGCTTCATCTGCTTTTACCCGCCCACGCGAACTACCGCCTTAAACCATTACCCTATCTTAGCAATTTTCTGACATTGTTATTGATTATTTACGCCGTTGCCGCGATTGCAAGCCTCTTTAGCCGGCGGATACGAGAAAATTTAGGCTTCAAAGCAGCCTTTCACGCCTGCGGCTTCCTTGCGCTGGGCGTGTATAACCTCATAACTATCAAATTTGAGCTTATCCCCAACATTTATTTCCCCGCGCCTGAGCGTATCATTGGCGTTTTTGTTGAAGACTGGTTCTTTTTACTGCGCTGCCTTGTCTATTCCCTGCGCCTGCTCCTCAGCGGTTTTGCGCTGGGCGCGTTGGTCGGCGTATTTACCGGAACACTCATAGGGTGGAGCCGGCGCTTCAATTACTGGATCATGCCCTTTATCCGCGTGATAGGCCCGATTCCGTCCACCGCGTGGATACCCGTAGCGCTGGTTATCTTTTTTAAACCCACGAGCGCCAGCGTCTTTTTGATAGCGCTGGGAGTCTGGTTTCCAACCACGGTGCTGACCAGTTCCGGGATAATGAATGTCGGCAAGAGCTACTTTGAAGTTTCCAGCACACTCGGCGCGAGCGACCTGCGTATGATATTGACGGTCGCGCTCCCGGCGGCGGCGCCCAGCATCTTTACCGGACTGTTCAACGGCACATCGGCCTGTTTTCTTACACTCATGGCCGCCGAGATGATCGGCTGTAAATTCGGCATAGGCTGGTACATCAACTGGCAACGGGAAACCCTTGCCTACGCCAATGTTTACGCCGGCCTTATCATCATCGCGCTTACTTTTTCGTTTTTAATCGGACTGCAATTCAAGATACGGAACAAAGCCCTTGCATGGCAGAAGGGGATGATAAGGTGGTGATTTAACAGCTATGGACGGATTAGCGGGCGAAACAGGCGGATTGATAGAGATAAAAAAAGCGCGTAAAACGTTCCACCAGAACGAAGGGCAGGACATCGTCGTGCTGGACGATGTGGATTTGACTTTCGAGCGGGCGGAGTTTGTCTCGCTCATAGGGCCGTCGGGCTGCGGGAAGTCAACCTTGCTGCGTCTTATCGCCGGTCTTATCCGGCAGGATTCTGGAAGCGTCAGTCTTGACGGCGTGGAGATAACAAAACCGGGTTATGAGCGCGGGCTTGTCTTTCAGGATCCGACACTTTTCCCATGGATGACTATTTACGAGAACATCGCTTACGGGCTGCGCTCGCGCGGGGTGTATAAAACTGAAAAATACCGTATACCTGATTTTTTCAAACTGGTCGGACTCGAAGGCTTTGAGCAATCGCACCCGCATCATCTTTCAGGCGGCATGGCGCAGAGAGCGTCTTTGGCGCGGGCTTTAGTAAACAAGCCCAAGGTGCTGCTGCTTGACGAACCGCTTGGAGCGCTCGATGCGTTTACGCGCATGAATATGCAGGACGAGATTCTGAGAATTTGGCAAAAACAGAAGATGACGATGGTGATGGTAACCCATGATGTGGACGAGGCGATTTATATGGCGAATCGCATAGTCGTGATGTCGGCGCGGCCCGCGAAAATCGAAAAGATATTCAGGGTGGAAAAAGAACATCCCCGCCGCCGCGACGACCGCGATTTTATGGAACTGCGCGCGGAGATTCTGCGCATTCTGCATTTTACAGGATTACAAAGCGCGGGAAGCGGCTTAGGGACGGAGCATTAAGCTGTGAAATTACCCGCTTTGGGGTATTTTATATTTTTTTTGGAGGAATCTTATGAAAAGATTTTTTGGTGTTTTAGTAGTTCTCGCGGTTCTGCTCACGGTTTCCGCGGGCCGGCGGGAAAATACGGCGAAGAGTGAAGACGATTATGTGTTTAAGATCGGCGCTACCATGAGTCTGTGTAATGCGCCGGTGCACATAGCGCTCGAAAAGGGCTTCTACGAAGAAGAGGGGCTCAAGTGGGAAATTGTGCAGGTTGGTGACGGCGAGGCGATGAACCTCCTCACCAACGGCGGTGTGGACGGACTTAACACCCTGATGATCGGGCTGATTCAGCCGCTGGCCAACGGGCTTCCGGCGCAGATTCCGCTTGCCATGCATACCGGTTGCATCAAGGCTTTGGTTCGGGGAGATTCGGCTATAATGACGGCCGCCGATCTTAAAGGGAAAACCATCGGCGGAGCAAGCCCCAGCGCAAGCGCGCTCCTTTTTGTCAAACGCTATTTGTCAGACATGGGATTCAAAGTCGACGGAGAGAATGCTGATGTCGAGTATATATACCAGAGCGCGGCGGAATTGCCGTTGCTCCTTGAACGGGGCGCGGTTGATGCAGTCACGCTTACCGACCCCGCGGCTCAAATCGCTCAAGACGTTAATGGGTTTCGCACCGTCATTGATAACGGTACGGACGAGGGGTATAAAGACGAGTTCTGCTGTGTGATTCCGGTGCGTACGGAAACGATAAAGGCGCATCCTGAGGCAACGGCGAAATTCTTACGCGCGCTACAGAAGGCTGCCAAGTTTGTACAGGAAAACCCTGACGAGACCGCGCGGATTCTTGCCGAAACCAAACGTGTCGCCGGGGACCCGCTGGTGAACGCGAAGATTTTTAAAACCTTTAGTTACCGCGCCTCGGTAAGCCAGGTACTGCCCGCCCTTGAACGTAACGCAAGGGATATGCAGACGCTGGGTATTCTCAGTACGGATGTCGATGTTGCCAAGCTGGTGAACGATGTTTACGTCGTTGTTCCGGGTGTTCCCGATTCGCTCTTTTAACCTAAAAAATTACCCGCTTTGAGGTATTTTATATTTTTTGGAGGAATCTTATGAAAAGATTTTTTGGTGTTTTGGCGATGATTTCGGTTGCAGCGCTCCTGCTCTCTGTGTCCGCGTGTAAGAAGAAGGATACGGCAAAAGTTGAGGGCGACTATGTGTTCAAAGTTAATTTTGACGTAGGGTATCTTTGCCAAGCGCCGTTATATATAGCTGTTGATCAGGGTTACTTTGAGGAGGAGGGGCTCAAATGGGAAAAGATAAGCACAGGAGACGGCAATACGATGAACCTCTTTACGAGTGGACAGATAGACGGGTCAATTGCGTTGATGATCGGATTGATTCAGCCGCTGGCCAACGGGCTTCCGGTGCAGGTACCCCTTACGGTACATACCGGTTGTATCAAAGTTTTGGTCCGGGGAGACTCGGACATACAGACCGTCGCCGGCCTCAAAGGAAAGACAATCGGCGGCGGCGGTCCCGCCGCGCCCGCAATCCTTTTTACCAAGCGTGTTCTGGCAAGCAATGGATTCAAAGTTGACGGAGAGAATGCGGAATTTGAATACATCTACCAGAGCGCCGCCGAATTGCCGCTGCTCCTTGAGCGGGGCGTTGTTGACGCAATCGGGCTTGTCGATCCGGCCGCCCAAATCGCTATCGACAATAACGGTTTTCGCGCAATCATAGATAATGCTGTTGATGAGGATTATAAAGATGAATACTGCTGCGTGATTGATGTGCGCGCCGAAACCGTTAAATCACATCCTGAGGCAACGGCGAAATTTTTACGGGCTATGCAAAAAGGCGCGAAGTTTGTGCAGGAACATCCTGACGAGACGGCGCGTATTTTTGTAGCCAACGAGTATGTTTCTATTGACCCGCTTTTAATATCCAAGATTCTCAAAACATACAAGTGGCAGGCATCGGTAAGCCAGGCTCGCTCTGCGCTTGAAAACAACGCAAAAGACCTACAGTCCATCGGTATTCTCAATGCGGACGTGGATGTCGCCAAGCTGGTGAACGATGTGTATGTCGTGGTTCCGGGTGTTCCCGATTCGCTTTTTTAAGCGGGATCGGATTTTATCGGTCAAGGCTGTTTTAAAATAACCAATTTTGAAACAAGCTCAACGAATATTTTAGGAGGAGTTATTGTGAAAAATTATCTCAATCTGAAGAGAGAAGTAGTCGGTATTCATTTTTTCTTGGATGCAAACGCATACGCCAAGGCTGAAGTTGATGTATTTAAGGGTAAGGCTTCTTATTGCTTTATGGTTAAAGCCGCATCCGAAGGGAAGCATTTTAAGGCGACAATAGAACACGTAAACTGTTCAGGCGGCGCGCCGGCAGTCGGTCTTGAAAAAGAGCCGGATGCAATAAAAAACGGCACAGTACCCCATGCGCTGGGTTTATATTGTGATATTGGCACCGGAGCGCTGGCTTATACGGGTATAAGATATATGGATACTCTTACCTATGGCATTGAAGCTGGTCCGCTGCATGAAGTAAAAAACGCTGATGTTGTCATCGTTATCGACAATACCTATAACGCGATGCGCATTATTCAGGGTTACAGCTACTATAATGGCGTTAAGACCGATTTCAGGCTTTCGGGGAATCAGGCGATTTGTTCTGAATGTACCGCGACTCCGTATATTACTCAGGATATCAATGTTTCTTTCTTGTGTTCCGGCACAAGGTT
>JAIRZA010000126.1 GCA_031267475.1 Spirochaetaceae bacterium
CCAAGCTGAGCAAAACCACCGCCGTGCAGCAAACCAAGCGCGCTACCCTCAACACCACCGAAGATACCAACAGCCAGCGTTCCCCATATCCCGCAGCTAAGATGCACCGAAGACGCGCCCACGGGGTCGTCAATCTTAAGTATCTTGTCGATGAATTCAACAGAAAATACAACAATTACCCCGCCAATAACACCGATAATAATAGCCTCCGCCGGAGAAACAACACTGCAAGAGGCAGTTATAGAGACAAGCCCCGCAAGCGCCCCGTTCATAGACATAGATACATCAGGTTTTTTGAACCAGACCCACGACACAGCAAGCGCCCCGATAGCTCCAGCCGCCGCCGATAGTGTTGTCGTAACACAGACGCGGGCAATGTCCGGGCTGGAGCCGGAGAGTGTGGAAGCGCCGTTGAAACCGTACCAGCCGAACCAGAGTAAGAATACGCCTGTCATGGCAAGCGGCATATTATGTCCCGGAAATGCTCTTACTAAGACTTTGCCGTCCGCGCCTTTGATGTATTTTCCGGCGCGCGGACCCAAAACCAGCGCCCCCATCAAAGCCGCCCAGCCGCCAACAGAATGTACCACAGTGGAACCTGCAAAGTCATAGAAACCTAGCTTTGAAAGCCAGCCGCCGCCCCACACCCAGTGCCCGGAAACCGGATATATCACTGCGGAAATGAAACAGGTGAAAATAAGATATGATTTGAACTGCGTCCGCTCGGCTACCGCGCCGGAAACTATGGTTGCCGCTGTTGCCGCGAATACCACTTGAAAGAACCAGTCCCTATAATAGATTGGATCGTCCATTACATTTTTGAAGAAATCTGACGCGCCGATGAGTCCGCCGAGCGCGTCCGCGCCGTACATTATTCCCCAGCCGATAGCCCAATATATGACCGCGCCGATGCAAAAATCCATCAGATTTTTCATCACTATGTTCGCGGCGTTTTTCGCGCGTGTAAGGCCGGTCTCTAGTAAGGCGAAGCCCGCCTGCATTATGAACACGAGCGAGGCTCCAAGAAACAGCCATATCATGTCCAGCGCCTTTTCAGTGGTCCACTCGTCCTGCGCGAAAACAGAGCCCGCCGCGACTAAGCCCATTAGTAAAGCCGCGATTATTTTTTTTCTTCGCATATTTCCTCCTAAAAGATAAAGCGTTTATTTGTCTTAAAAGGATAAGCAAAAAGTGTGCCAAGATGTTTAACGGGTGGAATTAGGTTATAAATTATGCGAATTACGCGGCGGAAAAGCAAAATCGCGTTTTTCAAGTGTGTAAACCTTATTTTTTTACTTACAATTATGTATATATATCCGCAAATATTACATAATTGTATGAAGTCCGCCCCCCACCAGTGGGTTTCACATCCGCAGGAAACTCTACGAAGGGCGTTGAGTTTCGCTATGCGAAACTCCTAAAGCAAAATGCGCAGCGTTTTGCTACGCTACGCGGCGGCGTACCCACATCTGCTAGAACTTAGACTAGGAGGCTGGAACCTCACCATGGGGCGTGGAGTTTCGCTCCGCGAAACTCCCTAAGCAAAATGCTGTGCATTTTGCGACAAAATGTAGTGTTGTTGCCGAAGCGGTTTTTTTTCGGCTACAATGGATGTATGAACCGCTTTCGCGCTTTAATGAGGAGACTTGCGCTAACCGCGCTTCTAGCAGTTGTGTTGCATCCTCTCAGCGCCCGCGATATAAAGATTTCAGTTATAGACGGCGATTTAGACGAACCTCTCGCGGAGGCGGTACTGCGCCTGCCGGACGGGACGGAACTGCGCGCGGACAGCGGCGGGGAGGCTGTGTTTTCTATTCCAGATGAAACGCGGGGCGAAATTCGAGTCTCATACCCCGGGTACGATTCCGCGCGTGTGCTAATAAAGCCGGACGGCGTGTATTCGTTTTCGGTTACGCTCCACATAGGCGCGGAAACGCTCGAAAATAAAGAGTTGGTAATAGAGGCTTCCGTCCCTTCGGCCAACAAAACCCAGAGCGGGCGCAGTGTGTCGCTAAATCACGAGGAGCTTGAATATACCGCGGAGATCGGGCTGGTTGAAGATGTCATGACTTCGATAAAACTGCTGCCGGGTGTGGGCTACACCGGCGTATTCAACGCGCTGCCGTCCATACGCGGCGGTGTTCCCAGCGACTTAAAAGCCTCGCTTGACGGATTTTATCTTGACAACCCTTACCATTGGGGCGGCGGGTATTCAATATTCGACCCAAAAACAATAGAGAACGCGCAATTATACCACGGTGTTTTTTCGGCGCGATATACGCACACTATCTCCGGCTTGCTGGAATTAACGTCAAAATATCTGTCGCCGGATAGGGTAGATGTCGGGCTCAATCTTTCTACCAGCGCGGCGGGATTTAATATTTCCCATCCGTTGCCAAATTTTTCTGATTTAAGCGGACCAAACAGCGGGGCTGTCATGCTGATTGGAAAAATAACCTACTGGGATCCATTCATCTATTTGGCAAAAGAGCTTTCAAAATCCGTTTACGCTCTGTCGCCTATCAACGCGGTGGTGGTCGCCCCGTACATCAGAAGTTTAAACTTGCTGTCAAACTACCGGTTTTCCAGCGATATGGAATTGAATTTGAACGGATATTTCGGCAGTGACGGAATCGGGCTTCTGTACAATAACAGCAGCGCTCAGATAGATTTATTAAGCAACTCTGAATTAAAATTCACATGGGATAATTTAATTTGTTT
>JAIRZA010000090.1 GCA_031267475.1 Spirochaetaceae bacterium
GGCGCGGGGTTTGTGTTTTGATGATGTGGATTTTGTTAATGGTGTGATTCATATTAGGCATAACTGGCAGGACGGCGAGGGTTTGAAGTCTCCTAAATACGGCAGTTTTAGGGATGTGCTGCTGCCTTCTATTCTTGAGCCGCTTTTTGCGCGGGTGTCTGGGAGCGGCGGGTTTGTGTTTGCGCCGGCGGGTTTTGACAGGCCGGTTTCCGGTACTGCGATTCGCGCTTGGTTTTATGATATGCTGGGGCTTGCGGGGATAGATAAAACGAAAAGGCTGGCGCGGAATATTACGTTCCATTCTACGCGCCATACTTTCATCACGCTTGGCAGGCATGATATGGAGATTAACGATATTGATATGCAGGCGTTCGCGGGGCATAAGAGGGGCGCAATGACGGCGCATTATACTCACCCAAAACAGGTGGTTAATATGCCGGAGGCGAGGGAAAAATTGGAATCGTTTATCGGCGGCGCGCGGCGCGCGGATGTTCACGGTCGCCAAAGCGCAAACGATTTGTTCTTTTTGCGGAAAAATGCAAAAAATTGCTTGACAAATAAAAAAAGAAGGCGTTATCCTGTTTACAGGCAGCGTTGATGATGCCGGCTTGTTGTTTCCATAGGGAGTTGCGCAAACTCCGTACCCTGTTATGTTGAAACTTACGGGATACTACCGCGTAGCGGATATGAAGCCCACTGGTGGGCGCTGGTGGGTGGCGGGTGGCAGCAGAGAAATAAAATCTTTGCGACTAAGCGCCGTTCCACCCATACTCTCCAGATGAGCCGAATACACCTGACAATCAATGAACGCCAACCCATCATCAAAAAGAGAAGCAGCAAAAGTAAGAAAAGCCGCCTTCGAAGCATTTGACACCTTGGAAAACATCGACTCCCCAAAAAACACCCCGCCAATCCGAACACCATAACACCCGCCCACAAGACAACCATCCAGCCGCGCCTCGGCGGAATGAGCGAAACCAAGCCGGTGAAGCTCCGAATAAGCGCCAATCATATCGCCAGTAATCCAAGACCCATCCTGACCACGCCTGCGAACAGCGGCGCACTCGGAAATAACAGCATGAAAATCACAATCAAAAGAAATAACAAACCGTTTTTTTTTCAAAATTTTACACATAGAATCAGAAACATGAAGATTTTGCGGAAAAATTACAAAACGAGGATCCGGCGACTGCCACAAAATAGGATCCCCATCATTAAACCATGGAAAAATACCCTGCCTATAGGCGGAAAGCAACATCCCCGGCGAAAGATTACCACCAATACACACAACATCCCCGTCCGCGGCAAGCGGATCAGGAAACTGGTACAAAACATCCTCATCCAAATAAGGAAAAAGAGGATCAGACCCCGTTGGATACCTCAAATTTATACACCCCGTCCACCCAATCAACCACCGCCGAACCACCGTTGGAAAGCCGCCCGAACAGAACCTCATCCACAAAGAAAGACTTTATCTTTTCCTCAATGAACCTGCCGGCGTTTCGCGCCCCGGCTTCCTTCGAATAAGCCTCTTTCGCAAGATTTTTTATACAAACATCACTCACACTGACTGAAACATTTTTTTCGGCAAGCTGCGCCATAAAAACATCCAATTCTTTTTTAACAATAGAAACCATCACATCATCCGAAAGATGATTAAAACGAACAACCGCGTCAAGCCGCCCGCGAAATTCCGGCGTGAATATCTTTTCCACCGCGTCGTTCACCGCGCTTTCGCGGCCAATTACACGCTCGCCAAAACCAATCAACGCCTTGCCAATATCACGCGCGCCGGCATTACTCGTCATAATAATCACAGCGTTGCGAAAATCAGCCTTACGGCCGTTGTTATCCGTCAACGTAGCATAGTCCATAATTTGCAGCAAAAGATTAAAAATATCACCATGAGCCTTTTCAATTTCGTCAAGAAGCAACACACAACGCGGCTGCTTACGAACCGCGTCCGTCAAAAGCCCCCCCTCCTCGTAGCCCACATAACCCGGCGGCGAACCTATAAGACGCGAAACAGTATGCTTTTCTTGATACTCGCTCATATCAAAACGCAGCATCGCCGCCCCCAGCAAATCGGCTAAAGAACGAGCCAACTCCGTTTTACCCACACCAGTAGGACCCGCAAAAAGAAAATTTGCCACAGGCTTCGCGGGACTACGGAAACCAGCGCGACTTTGCTTTACCGCGGCGACAACAGTTTTTACCGCGCCGTCCTGCCCAAAGACACGCGATTTAAGATTATCCTCCAGATAACGAAGCTTATCACGCTCATTTTCGCAGACAGTTTTTTCCGCGATCCGCGCAATACGCGCCACAACAGCCTCAATTTGAGGCAAATCTATCGTTATAGCCTCGACCGCCGCTTCGCTTGACCCGGCGCTTACAACACCGCGCCCATCTTCATGATTTTCGCCGTCAAACAAGCCGTCGTCATCGCCATATTCAGGACAAATATAAGCAGCCTCATCAGCCAGAATATCCCGCTCGTCGTGTAATTTATCCCAATTATCCGAATTTTCCGCCTCCGCCATTTCCGCCGCAGGCGCGGGAACAGACGCTTCCTCATCTTTACGCCGCTCCGCCTCCTTCCACGCGCCTATACGGACAAAAGCGCCAGCCTCGTCTATCACATCTATAGCCTTGTCGGGCAGCCGCCGCTCGGTAATATACTGCGCCGAAAGCTGGACGGCGGATTTTATCGCGTCTTCCGTGTAAACCACTTTATGATAATCTTCGTACTTTGATTTTATACCCAGCAAGATATTTACAGCGTCCGCCTCGTTAGGCTCGTCAATATCAATTTTCTGAAAACGCCGGGAAAGAGCGCGATCCTTATCGATATACTTATTGTACTCCTCGTGCGTTGTCGAGCCGATACAGCGTAATTTACCACCCGCAAGAGCCGGTTTAAGCAAATTTGAAGCATCCATAGTCCCGCCGGACGCCGCGCCCGCGCCCGCCAGCATATGAATCTCGTCTATAAACAAGATAGCGCGTTCTTTTTTTAGAATTTCATCAATAACAGCCTTAACCCGCGCCTCAAAATCGCCGCGGTAACGAGTTCCGGCAATCAAAGCGCCCATATCAAGAGAGTACAGAGCGCAATTTTGCAATGGAGGCGGAACATTTCCAGCCGCTATAAGTTGAGCCAGCCCTTCCGTAACGGCGGTCTTGCCAACGCCGGAATCACCCACATGAACAGGATTATTTTTAATCCTGCGGCACAGCACTTGGATAGTTCTTTCAATCTCGCTGACACGCCCAATCACCGGATCAAGCTGGCCATTACGGGCAAAAGCAGTAAGCTCTGTCGCAAAACGGTCAAGCGCGTTCTTTTTGCCGGATTTCTGCCGCGTTTCCTCTTCAGGCTCCGCCGCGTCCAGCCCGTCCGTATCGTTCCTGATAAAACGCGCGGCGGCGTCATCGTCTTCAAGCCCGTGGGAAAGAGTTTTTAGCAATTCAAGCCGTTTTACACCGGATTTTCGCAAATAATACCCGCAAAAATTTTGCTCTTCATCGTACAATGAGACCAAAATATCCGCAACATCAAGAGTTTCACGCTGAGACGACCGGCTCTGTATAACAGCCCGTTCCAAAACACTGTGAAAACCAACAGTCTGCGTCGGCTCCTTGTCATTTACCGGTATTTTTTCTTCTAAAAAACTTTCCATGCCGGTTTTTAATTGACGCACATTCGCGCCGCAGGCGTTTAGTACAACTTTAACCTCTTCAACATTTAGCGCCGCGTATAAAATATGCTCCGGCGTTAGATATTCGTGGCGCCGCCTGCGCGCCTCTGTATACGCGGCGTTGATAATAGCCTGAGCGTGTCTGCTAATTTTCATAAGTACTCCAAAAGTTCTTTCATAACTCGCGGTTTTTCACTACAAAGGTTCAATCACGCATCGCAGTGGAAAATCATTCTGCTCCGCCAGAGAGTGAACCTGTGATACCTTTGTGCGCGCAATATCGAGGGAGTACGCGCCTGCCACACCGCGTCCTTCACGATGCACGTTCATCATTACACGCTCCGCCTCCGCCTCGCTTTTATGGAAAATCAACACCAGTATATCCACCACAAAATCCATCGAAGTGTAGTTGTCGTTCAAAAGCACAACATTCATATCTTCCGGCTCTTTTATCTTCTCCGTTCTCTTAACGTCAAAATCAACCAACGCGCCCATAATGATTAGT
>JAIRZA010000159.1 GCA_031267475.1 Spirochaetaceae bacterium
TGGCGTGTGGGGTGGGTTGGCGGGGGGGAGATTGATATGATATACTTGAACGAGTATGGATGCGCCGCTGCTTACAAGTACAGAAGAGCATAAAAAAACCTACCATTTTAGATTAAAAGAATTTGAAGGACCGCTCGACCTCTTACTTTTTTTAATAAAGCAGAACAGAGTCAACCTCTACGACATACCAATCTCAGAAATCACCGAACAATACATACAGTACATCACCCTTTCAGGAGAACTCGAACTCGACGAATTATCCGATTTCTACGTCATGGCGGCAAGCCTGCTGTACATCAAATCACGAATGCTGCTACCCATCGAATTCGACGAAGAAGACGAAATAGAAGACCCGCGGCAAGAACTAGTAGACCAACTCATCGAGTACCAAAAATTCAAAAAACTATCCGAACTCATGGAAGAAAAAGAACGCGAAGCAGAATGGGTAGTAGAACGAAAAAAACTCCAGCGCGTACTACCATTTGACGATGATGATTCGCTATGGAAAAAAGCCGACATCTGGGAACTACTAAACACATTTTCGGACCTAACATCCCACCTCTCCGGCGAACGCATAATGGACCTGCGGGAAGAAGTCTCTATCAACGAAAAAATCGCATTAATGACAGAAATTGTAGAAAAAAAAGGCGAATGCAGCTTTACCGACCTCCTC
Organism: Spirochaetaceae bacterium; assembly: GCA_031267475.1. Taxonomy (GTDB): domain Bacteria; phylum Spirochaetota; class Spirochaetia; order Treponematales; family Breznakiellaceae; genus JAIRMY01. The sequence continues at coordinate 674 of JAIRZA010000159.1, forward strand.
GTCAGACAAGGCTCGATAATGGACATAGTCTGCGCGTTTCTCGCCATATTGGAAGCAGTCAAGTTCCGCCTTGTTACAATCTATCAACACAAACTATTCGGCGACATTCAGATACGCGGACCGCAGCTAGAAATAATACCCAGCGAAACCATCGAAGAGGAAAACTAAGATGGAAACTAACATAGAACCAGAAACCTATCAAACCGAACTAGATTTTGAAGCAGCCGGCGCTGAAGACACCAGAAACGACACAGCGCGGGCAAATTCAGAAGACACCATGCGCAATACAGCGCTAGTCGAGGCCGTTTTATTCCTTGAATCAGAACCCATAGACGAAAAACAAATTTCCCGCATAACAAATCTTTCCGAAACCGGCGTAGAAACAGCGCTCGAGATATTAAAAGAACGCTATGCGCAAACAGGCGGAATAGAACTCGTCAGAATAGGCGGCGGCGTTACAATAGCGCCAAAAAAAGAGTATTGGGAAATATTAAAAGAACGCTACGGACGCAAGAACATGGCGAAACTCTCACGCGCCGCAATGGAAACACTCGCCATAATCGCCTATTCGCAGCCAATCACCCGCGCGGAAATAGAAGCAATACGAGGCGTACAAGCCGACAACATGATACGCCTGCTGATTGAACGCGGACTTGTCCGTGAAACCGGCAAAAAAGACATTGCGGGACGACCCGCGCAGTTCGGCACAACAAAAGACTTTTTAAACCTATTCCGTTTAGAAAGCATAGCCGACCTGCCAAAGTTGGATGAATCCGACACGGAGCGCTTTGAACTACAACTCTCAGAATAACAACACACTACGATTACAAACATACCTCGCCCACGCCGGGGCAGCCTCGCGCCGCGCCGCGGAGAAACTAATCTTGGCGGGAAGAGTAAGCGTAAACGGCGCCATAGTTACGGAAATGGGCGCAAAAGCACAACCCACCGACACCGTTTGCTTAGACGGAATCCCTGTAACACTCGAAAAAAAATTGCACTATATAGCGATGAACAAACCGCCGCTTTATCTGTGCAGCGCCAGCGACACAGAAAACCGCCCGCTCGCCGGGGACCTGCTGCCGCCCGAAATACGCGAGCGCCTGTACAGCATAGGCCGCCTTGACTACCGCTCCTGCGGCCTCATTCTGTTCACAAATGACGGCGCGTTTGCCGCCAAACTTGGACATCCAAGCTCTGAAATAGAAAAAGAGTACATAGTCGAAGCATCCGGCGTGATAAACGAACACTTGGCAAGCAGCTTTTTATCCGGCGTAGAAATAGAAGGAGTTTTATACCGCGCCCGCGAAGTCGAGCAACTAGGCAGAAAAAAACTACGAATAGTGCTCATCGAAGGACGCAACCGGGAGATACGCCGCGTCTTTTCGCATTTTCACCTGCACCCGGTAAAACTACGCCGCATCCGCATAGGCCCCGTCAGACTAGGCGACCTCGCGGAAAGCGCCAACCGCCCGCTTTCCGCCGCGGAACTAGACGCGCTCAATAACCTTCCCAAGCGTAAATAAACTGCATCGCGTACTGCTGAATCCCGTCGAACCACCTGTCAATGAAATCCGCCAGAGCAACACCCGTGTAGCGATAATGCCAACTTTCCCACCGGTATCCGGTTATATCCTCATAACCATCAGGAAAAGACAAAGACCAGCCATAAGCCGGACCATTAGCCAACATCCAGCGACCCGCCGCAGTTTGAGCGAAAGCGTCCGTAATCGAGCCGAAATCTACAACCAGCCCCAACTGGTGCTGACTAAAACCGGGGCGAGACGATTCGCGATCCGCCGTTTCCTGCCCGCTTTCGCGTACATTACGCTGATAAACCTCCGTCTGATAATCGAATGAACGGTAAGACGAAGACACCACAAGCGTGACACCCTCGGCGCGAGCCGCCTGAGCCATCCGTTCCAAAGACTCCGCCGCCTCACGCCTGAGCCTAAGACCAGCGCGCCCTACACGGTACGAACCCCCATTATCCAACAGTACAAGGTCATCCGGCTCGTAACCTTCAGGCAGCGCGCGCCGCTTGTCCACCAGCCGCCTAAGAAACAAATCACCCTTAGTCGCGGCCAAAAGATCCGGCAAAAAAACAGACTCGCCAGCCGCAATTATACGCTCGCTCATTACATCCGGTATTTCCGCAGCCCTCAGCGCCTCGCCCAGCTTTGCATCATACGCGGACACCGCTTCGGGCACACCGCTCAAAACATTTTGCGACTCTGCATCGCCTGTTTGCATATCAGAACGCCCCCGCGCCCCGCCCCGTTCACAGGAACACAACAACATAAACACCACCACCAATTTTATACAACAAACCACCGCGCCGGCGCATCCAGAACGCGCAGCCAACCGCTTCATACCCGCCCGCCTAACAATTTGAACTTATCATCTGTAAGACGGAACATCGTCCAGTCCGGCATAGGAACAGCGCCGAGCCCCTTATAAAAAGCTATTGAAGGAGCATTCCAGTCCAGACACGACCATTCGATCCGTCCGCATCCGCGCCCCTCCGCGATACAAGCCACACGGCTGAACAAGGCCTTGCCAAGCCCTTTGCCGCGAAACTCCGGCTTTACAAAAAGATCCTCGATGTAGACGCCGGCCCTTCCCTTAAAAGTCGAATAATTATGAAAAAACAACACAAAACCAGCAGCCGCGCCGTCATATTCCGCGATTAGAACCTCCGCGCTTTTATCAATAAAAATCGTCCGGCGCAAATCATCCTCCCGCGCCTCCACCTGATCCAAAAGCCCCTCGTACTCCGCAAGACCGCGTATAAATTCAAGCAACACCGGCGCGTCATTAATTTGCGCTTCCCGTACAGAAATTTTCGCCATAATTTTCTCCTGTTTCACTGTGGATTGGACACTGAAATTTCACCGAGCGCCTCGCTTATCAGCGGCCCCATATCAAGACCATCGTACAATAAGGCGGCTTCGTTCAGCGACGCGCGGATTATCGGGTGTCGCGGACTAAAAATAGCGCAACAATCCGAATACGGCAAAATAGACGTTTCATAAGTACCAATCTTTACCGCGTGTTTTATTATACTCTCTTTATCAAGAGCAATAAGCGGGCGCAGCACAGGAAGACGGGCGCGACTTTCCGCGCAAGATATATTTTCTATAGTTTGACTAGCAACCTGCCCCAGACTTTCGCCCGTAATAAGACATTTACACCGTTTCCGCGCCGCCAGAGTCGAGGCGCAGTCCATCATCGCCATACGAAGCAGCACCGTCGCCCACTCCGCCGGAGCGCCCTCTTTGATACGCTGTTCAACTTTAGTAAAAGAAACCACACTCAGATTGACACCCATAGCATAACCGCCCACAATCTCCGCTAGACGGACAACCTTTTGACGCGCCTCGTCCGGCGTATACGGGTATGCGTGAAAATAAACAGCGAAAACGCGCATACCCCGCAGCGCCGCAAGATAACCCGCGACAGGCGAATCAATACCGCCCGACAACAGCAGCAACCCGCGCCCGGAAACCCCCACCGGCAAACCGCGCAACCCTTTGCGCTCTCTGCCATAAATATAAGCGCGTTCCCGTATCTCGATATTTACCACAACTTCGGGAGAATGGACATCAACCTTAAAAGAAGGAATAGCGTCTAAAACACAACTGCCGGCCTCGCGGCAAATTTCATAGGAATTGAGAGGAAAACTCTTGTCCGTCCGCCGCGCTTCCACCTTGAATGAACGCGCCCCATCGTCATAACAAGTCCGCGCTTCGTCCACAGCGGCGGACATAACCGCTTCTATCGACTTTTCGCTTTTACGAGCCTTGGCCCAGCCGGTAATTCCGGCAAGCCGCGAAAGCGCGTTTTCGCAGACAGCCTCCGTTTTAGACGGACAATTCACATAGAAGCGCCCGTCCGTTTTTGTTATAGAAGCGCCTGTTCCGCGAAGCATGGCGGCAAGATTTTTCAGCAAAACCTTCATGAAATTTTCGCGGTTGCCGCCCTTAAGCGTAAGCTCTCCGGGTTTCAAAAGATATAAAGCACTTTGTTCATTCATAACAGCCTTTGACTTTTAGGGCGGCGGGATTCATCCCAGTCGAATAAATCAGCGCTCCCTTAGATTAGTGTAGCCGCCAAGCCGTATAACAACAAGTTCAGGCGGGTTGAATATACGCGGGAGCAAGGGACGGCGCGTGGTAAGCCCGCGGCTTACCACAATCGAGCCCGAACCAACACGATAAAGCCCGCCGGCGTACTTGGGAAACAAACCCTGACCCGGAGCGTACAAACCATCCAACAGCGGCGGCAAGCGTACCTGACCGCCGTGCGTATGCCCCGAAAGAATCAAGTCAAAACCATAATTCGCATACCGCAGCGCGATTTCCGGTCTGTGGCACAACAATATTTTATAAGCATTGTAAGCGGAAGCCTCCGCCAAAACCACATCAGCCAAGTTTGTATCGTAAAGCGGACACAACAACTGAATGTTAGTATCTTCAATACCGGCAATGACCAGCGGAATACCGCCCGACTCGAGCAGCTTGTAGTCGTTTGCAAGAACGTCAATGTTAAAATCAGCAAGCTCGCCCAGCATCTCGCCTATATTGCCGCTGTCATACTCGTGATTTCCTGTAACATAAAAAACAGGAATCTTCGGCAGCAGATTTTTTATGCCGGACAGCAGCAGGCGCGTTCCGGCGGGAGGCGCTATATCGTCAAAAATATCACCCGCCAAGACGATTATATCAGGAGAGATCCCAACTATTCGTTGCAGCAGCGGCGATTGATCTTTGCCGTATATATCACTGTGCAAATCGCTTATCAGCGCAATGACAAGCCCGCGGCCATTGAATTCCGGCGGCAAAGAAACATCATAATACACCGTCTGTAATGCGGCGTGAGTCGCGCAGCATGACAACAAAAACGCGGAAAAAACAGAAAAAAAACCGGAAAAAAAACTTTTCCGGCATTTGACGGCTTCGCGCCCCGCGCACATTCCGTTAAAGACTAAAATTTTTAGAAACGTTGGAAAAAAGACCCGTCATTCTTCGGCGTTCCACTCGTTATCGCGGTACGCCCAGATTCCGTCTTTCTGTGTAGAAGCGAATATCACAGGCAGACCATCGCCGCCGCCCGCCGCGTCGCTCAACTGCATTAACGAATTTACCGCGCATTTCGCCAGAGTCGCCCGGTACTTATCGCGGTCTGAAACAGTTGAATCCGGCGCGTTAGACCCCGGATCAAACAACTCGAACTTCCCGTCCAGCTTCATTTCGCGGTATCCCAAATCATAGATGCCGCTCTTGCTTCCAAGTAATAAAAGAGTGTTTCCCTTGTTCTTATAAATGGCAAGCGCCCCGGTGAAATACGGATATGAACTGCTTTCATGAACAGTTACACCGCTTCCGGTAAACTCCAGTATTTTGCCGTTGCCCGTTACCGCGATGACAGTCCCTTCCGCGTTGATTATGCCGGCTATGGAATAACCGGATGTTCCCGGGACAAGCGTAGAGCCATTATATACGCCGTTTATCGCGGTAGCGAAATACGGCCCCGCGATTCCGGTCAGAGGACTGCCAATCGTCTGCTTAACGCTGAAAGAATTGCCGTTAATGCTCAGAATCGCGTATTCATCAGAACCGCTCTTTTCCGCGCCGGCGAAGACGGAAGAACCATCGCTGTACAAGCCTTGTATCATATTGTATCCGGTTGGATTTTCTATTTTACCGCCGTTAAGCGCATAAACCGAAGTATCAGAGCCGTTCATACTCAAAAGATACAAGCCGCTGCCTCCGGCGGCAATGTCATAAACATTAGGCGGAGTATTCCCAACCTGAGACCAGCCGTTTGAGTATTTCCAGAGTTTGCCGTTAGCCGTATAAATATCGCCGCCGCTGCGCGTCAGTTTTGACGGAGAACCATTTATAATCGGGTCTTTAGGCTTCACCTCGTTGGCTATCATCGTAAAAATCGGGTCTTGACCGCACGATGATAAAAAAATTAGCAAAATAAAAATTATTCCTGTCTGTTTCATAAATATAAACCTTAAAAATGATACCGGGCGGAAAATGTTATTTCCAGAAAATTTCCCAGAGCGTTCTTCTCAGGAGTGTTTGTCCATTGCGGAGAAATCCACCACGCGGCGTTCAGTCCCAGCGACCAGTCGCTGTTGAGCCTAAAAAATCCGGACGCCTGCGGTTTTATGAACAACCAGTAGCCGTTGTATGTAAGATACTGCTCCGTTACACCGCCCACCGTCAGGGAAAATGGAAATTCAAAACGATTCATGACAATCTGATACCCAAATGTGAAAGCCACCGGTATCATATATAAAAAGTTTTTTCCAAGCGTCTGCGAAAAACTTCCCGCCAAGACACCGCCCAAAAATAAATTGGAATTCAAAAAATAGGTGTACGCGAGAGAGCCGACACCGCCGATAAAAGACAATTTATTGTCCAAAACGCCGTCTGAATTGGAAAGAAAGAAAAGCGGCACAAGAATACCGGCGCTTATGTTAAAAGTTTGATCGCCGCGAGTGTAACCGGAAAGCGGCGCTCCGTCCCAATCCGATATTATAGGAAGCCCAGCGTTTTCATCCCCGTTGACAGCGCCACCGCCGCCGTCATCAATGTCTTCAATTTCCTCCGCCGCGTCCGCGTCATTTTCCTGAGCGCCCGCCGTAAACGGCATGGCAAAAAAAATCACAGCCGCCGCCAATATCAAAACCCCGCCGGTTTTGATATTGGTTTTAAGAAAATCCGTTAAAGACGCGGTTTTTCTTTCCGCGCCTAGTGCCGCCAATCCAGCCAAACTATGTTCCCGTATCAATCCTGTCATTAACCTCGTTTTGCCAACCTCCGCCGCGTAATTTAATCAGCAAACACAGCGGAACCATCAATAGAGTATATTACTATGAAAAACACCCTTTGAAAAGCGCTGTGAAAGCGACATCGTTTCTATTGAAACAAACGAATCGGTTAAAGGGATACCGTACAACGCAATACTTTTTATAAAAGCGGGCGTATCCGCGTAAACTTCAAACGGGTGCGGCGATAATCCGGACGAAGACGGGAGACGGACAGCGCCAAGCAGAATCTCCGAAAACGGCGGAGCTATAATATACGCGCCCAGCGGGAAATATAAACCAGCAGCGCCGTCCTCATCCACTGCGGAAGACAGCGCCACGGCGAAACGCCCGCCGTCATAGTATTGAACGAAGAGTCCGCTTACATAAAACGAGCGCTCAGTCATGTCGATTAACATCGTTTTTTTGTCAAAGTCAACATATTCTACGGGACCGTCGGCTTTTATGCCGCGTTCATACTGGTCTACAAGAGATTTATAAGCCCGCCAAAACATAGTTTTAAGATTCTGACGCAGTTGAACATCATCCGTAACGTAAAATCCCGCCATTTCATCAAGCGCTATAATATCCGAAGGCGCTTCCTCCGCTATAAAAGCGCCTATTCCGGTATTAGTAACATAAATAAGCCCCTTATCAAACCGCTGGGCGAGCGCCGGCAGTGTGTAATCAGTAAATTTCAAGAAAAAAGAATTACCACGCGGCGCTCCATAACCCAGCACTCCGTTTGCGCCGCCTAACCCTAAGTTTTTTCCGTATATGTCGAGTATATCCCCGCTCACCGTAAAAACCTCGTCTCCGCCGGAATTCAACATCGCCAATACTAGGCTTGGCATACCCCACGAATTCAAAGAAGACGCGGCGCTGCGCCAATTCTGCGCCCAAGTCAGGTTTGAATTTTCCGGCCAACGGTGAACGCGGTCAATTCCCAGAACACCTAAAAGCGGAATGTCCCGCGTCAAGGCCGTCCGGTAAGCGCGGCGGAACAAAAAACGCAGTCTTTCCCCTTCTTTTGAATCTTCTTTCAAGTCCCGTTCCGAAACAATGCCGGTGTCTTCAGGAACAGCCGGTACAGGAACACGCTGCGGCGTAAAAAACACTCCATCAACAGCCCTTTCTATATACAAGGGCTCTTCAACCTCGATGACAACTTCCTCTTCAACGGTATCCACGATTTCGGGTTTGGACGACAGGCATGAACACAAGGACAA